>JAMDDH010000013.1 GCA_023488885.1 Thermoplasmatota archaeon
TCTCCACTATTTGATTCAGTGATTACAATGGGTCTCTTGGATAATCTAAAGGGCTTGGGAAGAAAAAGAAGAGAGACCACAGTCAACGTACCCCAACAGAACATCAACATACCGCCTATATTTACTCAATCTGCCGGAGCACAATCATCTTTCGACACTAAATTCGTAGAAGGAGTAACTCAAAGAATCAGCGCAGTTGAAAATGAGATCAGCAAAATGAATGTTTCAATTGAGACTGCAAAGAGGAATGTGTCCGAAAATCGAGAGGAGATAGAATCACTTAAGGAGAATGTTAAAATGGTCGTTTCACTATATGAAATGGTATCCAAGAAATTCAATCCGTTCATGGACATCACTCCTGAAGAGATCAAAGAGGTCACAGATGCTCTCCGCGAGAACATCAGGGATCTAGAGGCACTAGTAAAATACGCTATGCAGGATCTTAAGGAGCTTTACGGGGCACCTGACCTTGATAGCATAATCTCGGATATTGAACTGCAGGAGGATACAAATGATCAATGAAGCACTGAAGAGTTTCTTGCAAAGCAAGATGGACTCTGCAAATAAGTCAATTCCCAAATTTGTACTCGAGGAGCTTAGGCAAAAAGTTCTGAACTCGCCAACAAAATTCTCGAAGTCCGACATTGAAGCCCTCTTTAACAACTTGGAACAGAGATACAACGAAAGCAAGGAAAACTCTCTCCTGGGAAAGGTGGACAATCTCTTCCGCGAGATTTCAAACGTCGAAAAGATGCTTTCCAGCGATGGAAAGAAAGGTAGCGAAACGGAGGTTGAACCGCCGTCAGTACAGGCCAGATACCCTTGGAAATCCCACAGAAAAGCCAAACTTGAAACTATTGGCGATGATGTGGTATCCTTAATGGTGGCCTTACGCTGGCTGGAGTTCCTGCTGGATAACTATGGCCCGGAAAATACCATGGATGTGCTTGACTATTACGACAGCATTGGATGGATATCCCAATCGGTGAAGGAACAGATGATAAAATTCACCAAGATGACAGGTATCATAAGTCCCGTGCAGGAGTACAAGATAAAGCCTACCATACAGGATCACATAGTTACGATGCTGTTCATAGAAAAACTAAACGGCGGTGAAATAACAAGAGACTTGATCGAAGCTCTCGAAAGAGACTTCAGGATGTTGAAGAAGGGAGTGGACGAACTATATGGGATTTAGTTACGTTGTAGCTGTGGCAGTTCTGCTAAGCTCTTCTCTTATTTTTTTTGGTATAATATATTCCGATTACGTTCATGCCGATGCTGAGCTTAAAAAAGCCCAGGACGGTTTCAATACCCATAGTTATAACTATTTGAATTCACGCGTAAACATAACCGGATACAGCTATGTAGCTTCCGGTACGCAATATAATGTGACGGTTAACATGACAAATACAGGGAGTGCAACTCTCAATTTGAATAATACGAATCTATTGGTCAATGGGACCATAACGAATTTCACATATGCGGCTCAGTATGTGTTTCCACAGGGGAATGACAACATAACGTTCAGGGTAGCAGCCGGAACATATGTCGTGGAGCTGGCATTCAATACAGGATATGAAAAATTCACGGAGGTGACAGTTTAATGGGATCTCTAGCAACTTCGGAAATGATATTCTTCATTGCGACCCTGGTGCTGAGCATTTCAGTCGTAGGAGTCCTAGGTGGACAGACAGCGCATCTTGCTCTTGGAATGGAGAATTCTGCGAAAGGAACATCTAATTTGATTCAGACGGATTTTCAGATAATAAACGATCCGACCCATATACCACACAGTTCCAGCGGGTATGCATTCTACATCAAAAACACAGGTGAAACAGCGATATTCTTCACAAACCAGACTGTAAGCGTACTCATAAATGGTACTCTCATGAGCGGAAGTGAAGTAAGCATGAACTCCCCGAACGGAACCGGAGAACTAATACCTGGTCAGGTTGGTACAATTATGGTCAACATAACCATTGGTGCCGGATATAATCAAATAACGGTAACACTATCCAACGGATTGAGCAAGAACCTGGAATTTAAGATTTAATGGTGAGATATGTATTTCAGCTTCAACATTGATGGTGATGAACTGGACAGGAGGATGGGAGGCGGACTTTACGTTGGTCAGATCGCTACCATACAAGGAGGTAGTGGGGAGGGTAAGACTCTCCTTTCTCTCAGGCTTGCTTACGGCATGATAAAACATGGCGCCACCGTTGCATATGTATCCTCCCAGTTCCCGATAAGGGAATTCATTAACGAAGCTGAGTCCCTTGGCTATCCTCTGTTCAACGAGATACTCTCTGACCAGATGTGCTTTATTACTTCCGTGTTCCTGATGAGGAAGAACAGGAAAGCAACCCTTGATGAGCTTCTTAACCTCACTGAGGTAAAAAATAAACAGATACTTATTATTGATTCGCTTCATTCTGGTATGTTCAGTGACTATGACGTGGTTGAATACTTCTCCAAGTTGAGAAAGTTTTCCGAGGGGCGTATAGTTATAGTGACAATTAATCCCTCTGATCTGGATAAATCCAGCATGTTCAAGATTAATGAAATGTCGACCACAAGCATAAGTCTTAATTCAAAGGACCTCGCAGGAGAGAGAAAGCATTCCATCAACCTGGTGAAGTTCCCGATGGCGCTGAAGACCTTCCAGCAGTCTATCCCTTTCAGGATAGAGCCGGGAAGAGGACTGATAGTTGAAATATCGAGCATTTCATGAGATGGTCTAATGGCTGATTTTATAGTTTCCGACAGTCTTCAGGTTGCGATCCAGAGGAATCCACACCTAATGTCTTACTTAACTCAATATCAGATGCAGACACAGAGATCACCTGCATTTATTCCTGTGCCTGATAATTCGTTGAGGGACCAGGCTTCCTTGGATATAATTTATCCTGTCGGAGACCCGATATTCATCCATGTATATCTGGAAAATGGTGCGAAAATATATAATGCAATAGAACCAAACCTGACAAACGAAGAGCATGGGTTCATGGAACAGGTTCTCAGTTTGATCCTGAACTATGCGTCGGATTACCCCCCACCTGATTCTGAGGAGATTCTTGTAAAAAATCTGGACGAGATTTATTCCAAGGTCGTTACGGTTGGATCAGCGAACAGAATCAAATCGCTGTCTGCTACCGTGCGTCAGGATTTCAGGGATAAGCTGCTTTACAATATTAAAAAAGAAGTCATTGGACTTGGTGCTATAGAGCCAGTTATCAGGGATTCGAATATAGAAGATATAAGCTGCATAGGGGCTAATGATATTTTTATTGTTCACAAGATATTTGGATCTGTCAGGACTAAACTGTCGTTCGGAGATAATGACCGACTATCACTATATAGCAAGAGACTCAGTGAAAGAGTCGGAAGGCCTGTATCGGATAAAGTCCCAATTGTAGATGCTACGCTTCCAGACGGTTCAAGACTGTCAATTGTATACAGTACCGATGTTTCCGCGAGAGGTCCAAGCTTTACGATAAGGAAGTTCTCGGACGTCCCCATTAGTATAGTGCAACTTGTAAGGTATAACACCCTTTCAGCGGAAGAAGCGGCATATCTGTGGCTCGCATTGGAATATGGGCAGAGCATATTCGTATGCGGTGAGACTGCAAGCGGGAAAACTACCGTCGTAAATGCCATGATACCATTCATCAGGCCCGAAGCGAAAATTTTCAGCGCGGAAGATACCCCTGAGATCAGGGCCCCTCAGGATGCCTGGCAACAGCTTGTTACGAGAGAAAGAGGCGCGGAAGAGAGCAGGGTAACATTATATGATCTGTTGAAAACTGCGCTGAGATCAAGACCGAATTACATCATTGTCGGAGAAATAAGGGGCGCCGAAGGTTCCATGGCTTTTCAGGCCATGCAGACAGGACATCCGGTCATTTCCACTTTTCACGCAGCGTCTGTAAGAAAGATGATACAGAGATTCACTGGTACCCCGATAAATATACCCGTTACTTTCATGGATAACCTTAACATAGCGTTGATACAACAGGCAGTGTATGTGCATGGGAGGTTCCTCAGGCGAACCACAAGCATCAATGAGATCGAGGGATACTTCGAGGAACTGGGGGGAGTCTCAACAAAGCAGGTCTTCCAATGGGACCCTACTACAGATCAGCATGTGTTCAGAGGCCTCAATAACAGTTACATCCTGGAAAAGCGAATTGCAGCAACTGCAGGAATGGCTGATCCTAAATCAATATATGACGAACTTTTCAAGAGAGCGAGGATAATTGAGTGGATGCTGAGGACTAATGTTATGTCCTATTATAAGGTATTCGAGCTTATAAAGTCATTTTACGTGAAAGGTGAGGCGTCAATTCCGTTGTACGGGTGATCAGGATATGGTAGTAACAAGAGGATTAGCAGCCATTACAAGAATTGAACTCAAGAGGAACGACGTAATTATAATCGGGGCATCCTTTGTAGCCATCACCATATCAATTGTACTATATGATCTTCTAAATTACTTTTATGCCCTAGGCATTGCGGCAATAGGTGGTATGGTAGTTATGTCCGTTCTTCTGCGACCCATACTCGTACGAGATGCTGCCAAAACGGACATAAATTCTAATATACCGTACTTTATGACAGCTTTTGCTACACTGTCAGTGAGTGCAGCGAACAGGATTGACATCCTGGAGATACTGTCAAAAAAAGAAAAACTCGGAATGATCGGCGAAGAGATCGCAAAGCTTGTGAATCTTGTAAAGAATTGGAGAAGAGGACTTTCAGAGGCAGCAATGTTCCTCTCCGGAAGATCGCCAAGTGAAATTTTCGAGGATTTTCTTGCAAGATTCGGGCATGCTATTAACAGCGGCCAGGATTTCGAGGAATTTGTCGAGACAGAATCGGAAACTGTCATGAATAATTTTGAGACAACGTACATGTCAGCGCTGTACACATTCGATCTCTACAAGGATCTGTACGTTTCCATGCTCCTCTCATTTGCGTTTCTTGTAACGTTCATCATGATAATGCCTATCCTCATCCATATAAATATTATCCAGGTGCTTTCACTCAGCCTTTTGACCATAATACTCGGAGAAGCACTCCTTGTATACGGAATAAAGGTAGTGCTTCCTAATGATCCTATATGGCATGATACTGGCATCAAAACTCCCCTTCAACTGAAAATCCAGCAGTATACCATTCTATCAGTCATGTCTTGCTTCGTGCTTTTCATAGTCTCAATGTTAGTAAGCCTCTGGAATATTTTGCCATTCTATGTGGTTATAGCCATCATAGTAACTCCTCTTTTTGTTCCGGGATATGTTGGCTCCAAGGCAGAGAGGATAGTTGCAAAGAAAGATGAAATGTTCGGCAGTTTCATCAGGTCGCTTGCCGGATCCGCCGCTGCGAGAGGTAACATGATCATAGATGCCCTGAAGAGCATTGTTCTACATGACTTCGGAACACTCACTGTCGACATCAGGGCCCTTTACCGTAGACTTGCGTACAGGATTAACAATATGCAGTCCTGGAAGAATTTCAGCGCAGACACAGGGTCTCACCTTATTGAAGTTTTCTCAGAGAGCTTCGTGGAAAGCGTTGATTTGGGGGCTAATGCAGATAAAGCTGGAAGTGTGGTTGCTGACAACTTTGACAGAGTCATAAGGCTGAGGAAAAGGAGGCATGCTTCAGTTTCGAGCTATACTGGAGTAATATATGGTATAACCGGGGGATTGGCTTTTTCCCTGGCTATTGCCTTCGGAGTGCTGGAAATTATAAATAAGGTATTCAGCACGTTCAACGTATCATCACTTAACTCATTCGGGATATTTGTATCGCAGCCGGCATCATCGATATTTACAATAGAAGCCTTCATTGTTACAATACTGTTGATTCATTCATTTATAGCTGGAACTGCGCTCAAATTTGCTGATGGCGGTAAAGTTGTTCATGGGCTGCACCATTTTGTCATAATGACATGGATTGTCACGATTGTGATGTACGGAACTCTCCAGATCACGACTATAATACTTGGCGGAGCCATATGATGGCGCCGTATCTCATTAAGTGACAAGCATAATATACCTAATGTTATCTAGTAAATAGATGGCTGACGCCGTTTCCATTAAGAAAACAGTGAAGAAATTAGATACTCTCTGGGAGAAATTGACGCATTCCACACAGGAAGATATTCCAGCCCTTGAGAGTGATTTAGCAGAGGTCTTATTGGAATTCAGAACGTCCGATCAGGCTGTGGAACCTGATTTTATTGAATCATCTACGAAAATATTAAACGAACTTAAGATAAAAGATCCAGCATTCTATCCCAAATTTTTGTATGATGTCATTGGACTGTCTCCTCAAAATCCAGTTCTGATAAAATTAAAATTTGACTTTCTTGCTGACAGCACAGGGTATGAAGAGATTATCAAATTGCTGGACGAAGACAAGGATTTTACGCCGGATTCCAAAGACTTGGAGACAATCCTTTCTGCCTGCGATGCCTTGGGGAAATATGATGCCGCTGCTATCTTTCTTTCGAAAAGACTTATCTTTTTCGAACCACTTTTCAGAAGATATGGGGAGATTGGCTATGGTACCCAATTAGACGAAGTGATTCTGCGTAATTTCCTGAATGAGAGTGGACATAAGAGTGCTATCTCTTTCCTTGAACTACTTAAGGGTAAAAGTGCCAATGTGTGGGCCAGACTTAGAATCATTGAACTGCTGGAGATTGATAATAAAGCCGAGATGATCTCTGAAATTGAAAGATTCCCGTTTCACGAGATAAGGGAGTTACCAGATTTCAGGAAAATAAGTGAGGTGCTGATACGTAACAATCTTCTTTCAGAAACCGAGACCGTTCTCAATTTTGCCCTTGCTGCTTTCAATGATGATTATGAACTTCTCAAATTCAAAGGAGAGGTTCTTTTGAAAAAAACTGAGACTATTGAGGCATATGAGATATTCAAGGATCTCGCGGAGAGAAACAATACAGACCATGAAGTCATAAAGAAAGCCATTTCCATGGCATATGACCTAAATTTATGTGATGAATGCCTGGGACTCGTAGGCAACTATCCGGAATCGTCGAATGATATTGATATACTCAGCAAAAAGATATATTGCGAGTTGCAAACATCCAAGTTTAATGAGGCTTTGAACGACATATCTGCAGGACTTGTCAAATATCCTGACAATTTCCAGTTACTTACACTAAGATTCAAAACTCTCGTGAAACTCGGCAATGAGAATGAGGCGTATAACCTTGCCAGAACTTTGATGACAAAATCCCCGGACTATAGGGAAGCTTCGGATTTCGCTATGAATGAGCTGCTAAAGAGGGGGGAATTCAAGGAAATCCTTGAAATTTGCAACGCCAATGAAAATATAAAAATGATCTATATGCCTGCGTTTATTTCTGCAGAGATTTTCGAAGGTAAGACCAAGGATGCGCTGAAGATAATTTCCGAGAAGCCTGATCTGCTTAACGAAGATCTCGTGATTGACGCAATTTTTTTCAATGTCAGGAGCGATGAGATACTGAACAGGCTGGAAGAAATTGCCGCTAGTTATGGTGATTTGAAACCGTCCTTCAAGATTGTTTCGGGCAAACTCAGGGGTACGAGACTGAATGTTGATGCACTGACAGAGGAATATGCAAAAAATAATGGGTCCAGAGCCGTAGCATACATAATCTCCTACGACACCTTGATCCTCAAGACAACCACACTTTCGGAAAAACTGCAGGGAATTTCCTCGTCAATGAAATTCAAGGATGTCAGAGCTACCATGGACCTCATATCACAGGCCAATAGTGGGAAATTGAGTGATGACGTCATTGATTCACCAAGGTATCTGTTTCCAATCACTGAATCCCTGATTCGAACCGGCCAGATCGACAGAGCTGAAGCGGAGCTGATAAGGACTGCGCATTCAGACGATGATCCATTCTACAGATTCAATATTGCCTTGATTGATTTTCAAAGAGGAAATTATCCCTCCTCCAGAAAGAATCAGGAATATGCTGTCCAGAAACTCAGAAACTCCAACTTTTTAAAACTGGGAATGAATCTTTCGGTGGTTACAAATGAACCGAAAAAGCTCAGGGAAAACCTTGAAGAGATAGTCCGGCTCAAAGCAGTGAATTTTTTCGATTTCTCGGAAGTTTACCGGCACATCGTCAAGGGTAATTTCTGGGACATGGCGGAAATACTTGTCAGTGTCGATACCGACGGTTCGACAACTAACCCCTGGATAATCAGATTAAAGCGGGATTTGCTCATTAAAGATCGCGAATATAAAAAGGGCGAGGAACAATCCCTTCTTCTTTTCTCAACAAATCAGTTTACGATGGATGACGTTACACTTCACCTTGATCTCATGGATAAACAGGGGAAACCCAATGAAGCCATCAATTTTCTACTGGATCTGGAGACAGACTATAAAACAAAAGAACTTGAAATTATTGTAGGAGATCGATATTACGCTCAATCCAGCTTCCAGAAAGCACTTGTGCATTATAACTTAGCTATTTCCCTTGGTAGCAATCCGTCCGAAATAAGGAATTATGCCGATACACTTATTGAAAACAAAAAGTTTCAGGAAGCTAATGATATACTCGGTGGATCAAACAATGATCTTCTTCGCCTCAAGCTTTATCAGAAAACTTCAGATATTCAAGCAGCCCTCCAACTTTTAAAAAATCTTAACTTTAAGGGTGATGATGAACAGAAGGTGGTAAAATTTGCAGCAGATAACCTCTGGTATAACACGGATGTTAAGGAACTCCTCGTAAATCTCTATAGAGAAGAAGGATACACCTGGCTTGGGAAGATAATAGCAGCACGTACACTCAAGAACGGCGATAAGAAACTGGCACTGGAAATTTCCAGGAATCTGAACAAAAACCTCCCTGATAATATGGATATAATGCGCCTGTACTGCGATGTCCTCATACAGACTGGAGAGAGAACGGAGGCAATTGAGTTAATTCTCCGAAGCCTGAAATTCTGCAAGAGTATGGATACATGCCAGGATATTGTTAATAATCTCCTGAGACTCTATTACGAGGATAGAGATTTTGAGGAATTAATCAGGTTTTATGAGACGAATCAGAAGTTTGTGGACGAAAATAGCCTTCAGTATGTGATAAGGGCATATATGGAGCTTGACCGCTTTGATATTGCCGAAAAGCTGATGAGCAGATATGAGGGTACACTTCTGCCAAAAGATATCCATAATGAACTCAGAGACGATTTAAAAGTTAAAAAAGAGTTTATGGAAACTATCCTCTACGTGACACGCCTTCTTAAGATGGAATATAAAGTTGGAAAGAAATTTGACCGGAAAGAAGCCTTTTATAAGGCAGACATCCCGATTGAAAAAATCGAGGATGTTTACGAATTTCTCAACAGCAGAGATTTTTATTTCGATGTAAATGAAGAGAAGTACGAAATCCTGTCAAGAGATGTGATACAAAAAGCAGCTAAAGCCGTTGATATGGAAAGTATAAAGGATTTGACCATAAATGTAATTTTTAACAGCCTTGACAGAAAGGATCCCATAATAGCGCGTAATATCTATATTTACATAAGAGATCAGATGGACGTTGCAAGACGACCACAGATCAAGAATGAAGTATTGCTTAAGTTACTGAGAGTTGCACTTAGAGAAAACGTAAAGCACGATGTTCTCCATGTTGCATTTTTCCTTAAACTTGGCATATCTGAGGCTCTTGACGTGATGACTCTGATGGAATATATGACAAAAATGAACCGGGAAGGAGAAATCTGATTGCGTTACAATGACCTGAATTTTCGCACTACAGAAGCGGAAGACATATTAATTGCCGTTCTGACACTCACTTTTGCTTTTACTATTGCTAATTTTTCTCATAATAGCTTTCATGAAACGATCTTTGGTGGATTGTATATTCTTCTGGTCAGCTTCATTGCAGTCCTAACGGCGTTCCTGTCCCACGAACTGGCACACAGGCAAGTTGCCAGAAAATTCGGCGGTTATTCTGAATTCAGGATATGGCCAATGGGTCTGCTTGGATCGATATTCATGTCATTCTTCGGCTTCGTTGCTGCAGCACCAGGGGCGGTAAATATAAGCGGGATTTATGGCAACGAACGCATTGGAAAAACAGCCATGGCTGGGCCTGGCACTAATATAGTTCTTGGAACCGTATTCATGGTCATAGCAATAATCACCTTTTTTATACCACATGTAAGTTCGTTTTTCATCAGTTTGAGCCAGATAAACCTCTATCTGGCCACGTTCAATCTCATTCCGTTTGGTCCTCTTGACGGCTATAAGGTCTTAACGTGGGATTTTAGAACTTTTGCTGTTGTATTTTCCTTATCGATATTCTTATCAGTTCTGTCATTTGCAATATTCTGATCTGACCGATGTAAATACGCACTGGAAGAATGAAAACAGTAACTCGGTAAACTTGTGGAAGACAGCATGTTTGGCCGGAAATGAAACACCCACCTTATTCAATCCTGTCAGGAGACCTGAATTCTAAACTCTCATCGTTGATCTTGATTATCAGGGGAGATGAATGCAACGAGTGAATCGAGAGATCATGTTGAGACAGAGGCATTATGCCGTGATACTTGGGAGAAAACAGCACCGTTAACCGGTGGCTGAGCCCTTTGTCTCTTGTTGCCTGATCAGGTACGCTACTTTTCTCGTTTTTGTTTCTCTTTCCTGAATTCTGCAGAAGGGTTATATATTTTCCAGAAATTTGGGACAACCTTAAGGGATCATCCAAATAAATTATGGTTGCCTATCCTGAATAGAGGAAATTGATCAAGATGAGATACAAAGAAAACTGCACCTCCTGTGGGATTGGACTTGTTCAAACTGGTTATGCCATATTTGAATGTCCTTCCTGTGGAGAAGAGCTTATTGGAAGATGCAAAGACTGCAGAGAGCACTCTACAAAATATACATGCCCGAAGTGCGAATTTGAGGGGCCTTAAGGCGATATTATGGGAGACGTGGCAGTAGTTCTTAGAGTGTTGCCTTCAGATACGGATGTGGATATTGAAGCACTCAGAACCAGTATAAAGGATAAGTTGAAACCGATCTGTGAAGTGAACAAAACAGAAGTTCAAGAGATAGGCTATGGCCTGAAAGCAATGAAATTCCAGATTATCGTTCCGGATGAGGAAGGCCGCATAGACAAAGTTGAGGATGCAATTTCCTCTGTTGAAGGCGTAGGGCAGGTAGACGCTGAGGACGTAACACTGGTTTAAGGATGAATTTTCATCTTTTCCTGATTTTTGCTTTTGATTTTTCTGTTATCCTGATTTCTCTTGTTTTTATTGGGCTTACCTACTTAGCCTTGGTACGTTCGAAATCCGAAGATTATGAGCCATTTGATCTTCTGTCCGTTCTAGTGATCGTCCCATGCCGCGGCCTGGACTATTCACTTGAAGCTAACCTCAGAAGCATCGCAAATCAGGATTACCCCAATTATAAGGTGGTGGCTGTGGTTGATGGTGAAGATGACCCAGCTATTGACATTATCAAGAAAATTGGAATCAACTGGATGCTCACGCAAAATGTCTGCATCAGTTGCAGCGGGAAAGTCAGGGCACTTTCCACTGCGATAGAGAGTGAGACTTCATACGACATTTACGTTATTGCTGATTCCGATATATATGTTGAACGAAACTGGCTCCTCGAACTCGTTTCACCATTTAAGTCTCAGGATTGTGGCATTTCAACGACTTTCCCGTACTTCCGGCCGATCGGAGGTTTCTGGTCAAA
Organism: Thermoplasmatota archaeon; assembly: GCA_023488885.1. Classification (GTDB taxonomy): domain Archaea; phylum Thermoplasmatota; class Thermoplasmata; order Thermoplasmatales; family Thermoplasmataceae; genus JAJZOM01. The sequence continues at coordinate 11,770 of JAMDDH010000013.1, forward strand.
GATGAAGATGGTGTGGGGCTTCGTTGGGCAGGGCATGATGGAATCAAAGCTGACAAGGTTCGGATGGGGTGGATCCCTTGCTTTCAGACCTTCGTTGCTTTCTGGAGAGAATTTTGATTTTTTCAAGGGATATATATCAGACGATATAGCACTGACAAAACTGTGCCAGAAGGAAGGTAAAACAATAGCTTATGTGAAAAAGGCTATGCCAGTAGTAAATTCCCCGGACGATTTCAATACCTTCATGGAATGGGCCAACAGACAGACTGCTCTTACTGTGTATTCAACAAAGAAATACCTGTACTATGGCATTCTGTTCTACGGATCGTCAATATTCCTCTTCTCAGCATCGCTCATACTTTGTTTCTCTGTGACACCATTATTCCTGGCGTATCTGTTGCCTTCCATTATCAACTCTTCAAGGGCCGTAAAGAGATCGGGAAGATTGCCTGTTACCACCTTTATTCTGAACCTGATCGTTCCTTTCCTCTATTTCTATAACCTTGTAAAGGCATCCCGAATGCGTGAAATTTCATGGAGAGGTAGAAAATATCCCCTGAAAAATTGAATTCCAAGTAAATTCATATATGAATGTGCAATTGAAATCCGGTAAAATTGCCTACAACTTCAGATAAACCACAACTGTTCGGCACAAACGGGATCAGGGGTATTCCCAATAAGGACCTTAGCACTGAGTTCTCCATGGAGATTGGAAAGGCCATCGGCACTCATTTCGGGGTACCGGAAATAGTCATGGGGAGAGACACCAGGGACACTGGTCAGATGATATTCAATGCTGTTTCCTCAGGTATAATGAGTACAGGAATAACCGTTGTTGATCTTGGAATTCTTCCGACACCTGCAGTTCAGTATTACTGCAAGGTGAAATCTGTTCCTGGAGTGGTGATAACTGCATCTCACAACCCTCCACAATTCAACGGAATTAAATGCATTGCTGCTGACGGGACTGAACTGGAGCGGAAAAGCGAGGAAGAGATTGAAAATATTTACTACAATAAATCATATCATCAGATTGGATGGGAAAACGCTGGAACCATGATATCCGATCAGAATGCCGCTTCATTGTATGTTCATGGAGTTATGTCACACGTTGACGTTGCAGCCATAAAAGCAAAAAAGTTCCGGGTTATTGTCGACACAGGCAACGGTGCCGCATTCAGCACCACACCTACTCTCCTGAGGAAACTCGGATGCAGTATGGTTACGCTCAACGCCTTCCCTGATGGAATGTTCACTTCAAGAACCTCGGAGCCAAAACCTGAAAATCTCAAGGATTTGATTTCGCTGATGAGCAAGGGAGGATTTGACCTTGGCATAGCGCACGACGGTGATGCGGACAGAGCAGTTTTTATAGATGAAAAAGGGAATTTTATAGATGGAGACATCACACTGAGCCTGGTTGTTAAGAGCACCATCAAGAAAGGCGACAGGGTAGTGACGCCAGTCAGCAGCTCCGATGCCATAAACGATTTATGTAAGGAAGCCGGGGTGGAACTTATAAGAACGAAGGTGGGGGCCCCCATTGTTTCAAGGACTATGATTGAAAATCAGGCAAAGATAGGCGGCGAGGAAAATGGCGGGATCGTATTTGGCCCGCACCAGTACTGTCGGGACGGAGCGATGACCGTAGCTCTCATCCTTAATCTGATGGCCACGCACAAAAAGAAAATTTCTGACCTTGTGAAGACCGTGCCGGAATACCATATCTTCAAAACCTCGGTGGAACGGCACAAAGATTGGAAAACACTGGAACCGCAGATACTCAAGTACAGTGAATCGACTCTCATCGACAGACTGGACGGATTGAAGATTTATCTGGAAAATGGATGGGTGCTATTGAGGCCTTCTGGAACTGAGCCAATTATCCGGGTTTATGGTGAATCGAAAATTAAAAAAAGGGCTGAAGAACTTGCACTGGAATACCATGCCTTAATATCCGGACTTCAGGAAGAGCCAAGCTCTCTGTAGCTATCCGCGAACCTCTTCACTGCAGTAACATTTCCGGCAATAGCAAACCAGATCAGCAGCACCTCGATCGGAGTGATCAGTATTCCGTGGGATGTGAATGAAAATGGAATAAAAAACTGGATCATGATAAAAACAAGCATGAAAACCAGCCTGTCAGCCCTTCCCAGTATTCCTGAATAGTTCCTTTTCAGACCCAGCGCCTGAGCCTGGGTACCCATATAACTTGTAAGCATCACCCCTATTATCGCCGCTACTCCTATTGATAACTGCGCATATTTGCTGAAAATGAATCCCAGGAGTATAAATACGTCAGAATATCTGTCGAAGACATGATCAACAAGATCTCCCCTGCGAGAAGCCATATTTTTTAATCTTGCCAGCTTACCGTCAATCGCGTCGAACGCAGCGGAGAGAAGCAATGTGAAGAAGCTTATCAGCATGTATAATCCGCCGATATAGAACAGCAGTCCGGTTATTCCTGCAAGCACCAGAGACATTACTGAAATGAAATTCGGATTAACCTTCATTAACGGGCGCGTGAGAGGAAGAAGTAACCGATCTGCCAATGAACGGTAAGAGTCAAGAACCATATATTCTGAAAAGCGATGGATTCACTTAACCTTTGTTTTTACCTGCGTGATTATCCTGATACACTGTTCAGCAGCAATCCCTGGAGAGTTTTCAACTATGCTGACACGAAAAATCCTTGGAGACGGGAGATATTCAAGGGCCTCGGAAAATATAATGTCTGATCTCAGTGCATCAATGTTATCCGAAATCTTTTCTCTGGAATAGCCTCGGCTCCTGAGAGACTGTTCAACATTTTTCTCCTCCCTTTCGAGGATTATTACTGCTTCACACTGGAGAAGATGCGAGTAATGGCCCTCAAGCACATCATTGTCTGTGGCATGCGAGGTGATTATTGATCTTAGGCAGTATATATCAACTCCGTCATCTTCTTTACACTCGGTAAATCCAGGAAGATCTGACACATTCATTACGCGTATCCCCCTTGTTCTGAGAATTTCAGCTATAGTGGTTTTGCCAGATCCGGGAATCCCGGTAAGACAGATCATAATGTCACCCTGTTGAGTGTTCTTGCTTTCCGGGCAATATTTTCCAGTTCGTATGGCCTGCTGATATGTCTTCTGGCAATAATGGGAACATCATATTTACCGGGAATTAGTGACCTTTCCTTCAATCTGTATCGAGGAAGGGTCTCCTTTTCCCTGCAGTTCCTGCATCTGTAATCCATGTGCCCTCTGCTCTCCATTACGTTGCCACAAGACCCACACACAGGAGAACTCCTCACAAATATCTGTGAGACAGATATCACTTCCATCTTCTCAACGTTGAGGGTTCCTTTCCTGTAGGTTCCGAAAACTCTGAGTTCATCATTCGGTTTGAGATTCCGGAACAGTTCCCTGAACTCCTTCGTTGGTTCAAATGCAGCCAGATCTATTGAGCCGGATTTGGTTCTGAATCTGATAAAATAGTGAGACCCTTCAATAATCCGCGGAATGCCTTCAACGTAACCTGTTACTTCATAAGAGCAGTTTTCCATGAATTTTTCAGAGTTATGTATTATATGATCATCACTACCCTGGTTTGTGGAAAAAATGAGATACCTCTCATGCGCTATCGGCGATGATTTTAGCATTTCCGGAACCGCCTCTAGGATTGGTTCGTATTCAACCCCCCTGACGCCAAAGACAACAGGTGTACGTTCCTTCGGAAAAATGGCTGCGTAGCGGTTATGTGGATCAAAGTTGTTAAAAGTTCCTGGAATTGTGTCACACCAGCGTGCGATTGACTCCTTCAAGCTGGCTTCAATCCTTTCCGGCTTTGGGTATCTGTAGACAAGGAGTTCATATGTGGTACTCAGCATAGGCCACGAGATAGCCGCAGCAGCCCCGATTATTCCTCTTCCGGATTTAACCTTGATGAATATTCCTCCGTTTTCGATTACGAAATTTTCTGCATGATCTATGGAAACTTCACCCTGTACAGATTCCCAGTACAGTCCTTGTGGGAATCTGGACCGGGATATCACTATTCCGGGATTGGTATCAGGGTCCTCCAGTTCCGAAAATTCCATGACCGCATCGCGGGATAGCCCTATAAGCTCGTCAACTGATGGCTCTTCCGAAACCTCCGCATAACTCCTGATTTCCCTGCCGTCAAAATTGCCTATTACGGTTTGTGTACCCTTACCTTTTGCAAGGTTCACAACAAGTGCCCCATTGCCCCTTGTCTTATACTCAATCGCGGGGTTCAGCCTGACCAGTTGCGGAAAACCGATGACATCAAGTTTGGATCTCCTGATAATCTCGGTAAGAAGGAATGTCGTGCACATACCTTCTCTTGAATCTGTGTCATCCAGAGCCACGAACATCTATGTGCCAAATCTCCTCTTCCTGTTCTGGTACGACAGGATTGCCTTCAGGAAGTCTGTTTTCTTGAGATCAGGCCAATTGACATCTGAAAAGTAGAGTTCCGAATAAGCTGACTGCCAGAGAAGGAAATTTGAAATCCGTTCTTCACCGCTGGTACGGAATATCAGGTCTGGATCTGGGAGATTCCTGTCGTAGAGGTATTCCCTGAATTTCTCCTCTGTTATGCTGTCAATGTCCAGTTTGCCATCCTGTATCGAACGATACATATTCTTCATGGCGGCGATAATTTCCTCTCTCCCCCCATAACCGATGGCGAGGTTGAATCTGAATCTTTCGAAGTCTTTTGTCGCTTGTTCCACATGGCTTATGGTCTCACGGAGATATTCAGGAAGTTTCATCCTGTCGCCTATTACGTTCACCCGGATTTTGTTGTCATAGATTCTCCTGTCTTCGAGAAGATCGTTTAGAGCATCATTAATAAGGTGAAAGAGAAAATCAACTTCATTTCTGTCCCTCCTGAAGTTCTCTGTGGAGAAGCCGTATACCGTTACTATTTTCACCCCTACGTCCATGCACCATTCGAGAACCTCCTCAAGTTTTTCCTTACCTCGGATATGCCCCTCATTGTCTGAAATACCGATGCTTCTGGCATATCGCCTGTTTCCATCAGTTATTATGCCTATGTGTGCTGGGACTTCATTTTTCTTGACCTCCTCAATAAGAATTTTTTCATAGACCTCGTAGGTCAGGTCTCCGATGCGGTCTGCAATCCCCGGAGTAATATTCCTCCCAGCCATGTTAACATTCACCCTTGGAAATTATCATTCGTCTAATACTTAAATTTCGCAGATATGCCTCTACAACCTCTGTACAGTTCGCAAAAGCTTTGGAGATTTCTTTTTTAACTGTTCTGTTTGAGCCGTTGAGTTTGGCATAAATCAGAGTTCCGTGAATTGATCCGAAGATGCCACGTTTTATCCTATTTCCCATGAAGCACCATCGGTTCAGCAGTTCAGTATGGCATTCGGGATCATTTATGTGCCCTGCTTTCGGTGCCCTCGCATATATGATGGTCTTTCTTTTTATGGTCCGATTTATTAATCTGCAAACATCCTCGTCGTTGTAATAGTAGGAATCGTCTGGCATTACGGCATATCTCAGTTCGCCACCCATGGAACAGACATGAAAGGTCTTCCTTGATATCCGTAACAGATTCATTGCCTTGCTTGCCCCCCATTTACATCGATTTTATAGATTATTAACTATATGGGTAAAGAGATTGCGAAGTGATCTAAATAATTATTCTCTCAATTTACGTAATGCAAGCGAATACATGTTCTGCGTCTTTGAGTAACCATGCACCACGCGTTTGGCTCTGAGCTCAAATCCCATATCCCTGAATGTTTCCATCCTGTCCTCAAGTTCCTGAACATTGAGAATTTCATAATAATTGATAATCCCGCCCGTTTTCAACGTTTTTTTCGCAGCAGTCACAAATGAAAATGCTTCATGTGGAAGATTCATGATAATTCGATCCACACCGGAGAATTCCACAATTTTTTCTGCTGAATCGGCACAATAAGAGGTTATTTTTCCACGGAGATTGTTGTTTGCGACATTTTTGTGCAGAAGTTCGATTGCATACGGATTGCTGTCTATTGCAATTATATTGGCATCTCTTTCTTTTGCAATGTTCAGAGCAAAAGGACCAACGCCGGCAAAAAGATCTATGACCGTTTCCCCATCCATAACTTCCTTCGCAACAAGCATCCTCTCTGTGGCCAGTCGTGGGGAAAAATAAACTTTGGAAACGTCGATCTGGAACATTATTCCGTTTTCTCTGTATTTTGTTAAGTAAATTTCTGAGCCGCTGAGGAGTTTCAAGTCTCTAAGCCGGTACTTCCCTGTGATTCCCCGATCCAGGTAAACCGCCTTAATATTCGGATGCGTCAGGATAAGACTTCTTGCCAGTTCAATTGCCCTTTCTTCTTCACGTATTTTTGTTATTGCGATTTCCCCGATAAGATCAAATGCCCCACCTGCTTCCTTCGGTAGAAATTTTATTTTCGACTGTAGTCCTTCGACATCTACAACCTCTGACCCCGGCATTTTTTCTTGCCCGGTAATGTCCTGTTTTAAGGGAATCAGGACAAAATCGTCCCCTTTCTGTATCTGGTAATTGTTGTCAATGCCATCGGCTGACCTCATTCTCGATATATACCGTTGGGCATCCTTCTTTGGAACTTTCAGATGCTTTGTCACCTGTGTCTCCTTGCCAGAATGGTTCTTGCGTGATTTATGGTATCTCCTGAAAGCTTTTCAGAAAAACCTGCTATCATAGATATATCCTTCTCACTCGCTTCAGAGAGATCCTGCAGTGTTTTGAAGCCTGCGTTGTGGAGACGCCTTGCCCTGACTCTTCCTATGTTAGGGATCGCAATAAGCTCCCAGACCTCTTCCCTTATGCCTTCTTTTATCCTGATATTAAGCATCTCAAAATATGCCCTCTTTTCAGGTAGAAGCATTGATGAGAGTCGCGAAAGGGCGTAAGATATCCATTCAGCACTGCTAACCTTTGCCTGAATGTCTCCGGGGCCTATGCCGAACCTTTCAATGATTGCATCAATTGAGGTTTCCTTTATCCATTCCAGAAGAACCATGGCAGTTTTTGCCCTTGGATAGACATCCTCCCGGCTTCGCTCCTCTATGTCGTTTTCCTGGAGGAAAAATAGTATGTCGTTGGTTTCATCCGTCTTTACCGTCAAGGGAATAACTTCCGGAGCACTGCATATGTAAAACAAGGAGCGCTCATCTGAGATGTTACCATTCTCTATGTATTTCTTAAGAATGAGGGCAGATACAGGGTCAATGTATAGATCGCTGACTATCTTGCCAAACTTTGTGACTGTCAGGTTGCCGTCATTTTCCTGTATGAAACCGTTCTCCAGAAGAAACTCAACGGATTCTTCGAATTTACTGGAAAAGATGGAAATGTCCGTCTGGTATCCGAGGAGAGTCTTCTCATGGAAACCGATTATATCCGGGACCGAGCGTGATAGTCCGGTGCTTATAAGTGCCAGGCTATTGAATCTTATGAGATCTTCTCTCCCAAGACTTGAAAATAATGGCTCCGGTTCGCTGTTTATATATTCCCATGCATGATCCATTGAGTTTTCTGATGCTGAAAATATGAGACCGTACCCAACATTGTCATACTTCGGGCGTCCCGCCCTACCGAGCATCTGGTGAACCTCAGTATTGCTTATGTACCCTACCATTCCGTCCGAGAATCTCGTGATGTCCCTCACGATCACTACCCTCGCAGGTAGGTTTACGCCAGCTGCCAAAGTGGGAGTCGCAGTGAGAATCTTGATTTTTCCGCTGCGAAACAAGTCCTCAACAAGTTTCCGCTGCACGGAAGAAAGTCCCGCATGGTGAAAACATACGCCTTTTGGGATTATTCTGGCAAGAATGTCCTGATATCTGTCTGTTTCGGTGGTCACGGGAACTTCAAAACCTATGGTGCCCATTATAGAGGGGTCTATACCGGCAGATATCTTTTTTGCCAGATCCTCCGACCTTTTCCTGGAGTTGACAAACAGCAGTATCTGCCCGCCCTGGGAAATGAAATATTCGCAAATTTTTATGATTTCATCCTTCCCCTTGAAAATTATCTCCTCTTCATCCTCGAACTGCATTTTTTTGTTGAAAATGACGCCTTTTTTCAGCGTAACAGGGCGAAACTCGCTAACAACCGCTTCCGCATCCAGCCACCCGGCAATGTCGTTTATGTTGGAAATTGTCGCTGAAAGTCCGAGAATCTTTATGTCTGGATTTATGTACCGAGCGGCGGAAAGGAAAGTCTCCAGCCTTGAACCTCTTCCCTCGTCGCCGATAAGGTGCAGTTCATCTGAAACAATGAGAGAAATATCGTACATAAGTGATGGATCATGATGGAAAAGGGAATCTGCCTTTTCGGAAGTACAAACAATCACGTCGTATCTCTTAATGAAGTCTGGTGAAACGTCGTAGTCCCCTACTGACATCACTATCTTGAGACCGAGCCCCTCCATCTTTTTCAGATCATCGTATTTCTCTGAAGCTAGTGCCCTCAGCGGCACTATATACATCGATTTTCCCTTCCGTAGGAATTCTCTAAAAATTGCAACGTATGCTATCAGGCTCTTTCCAGATGCCGTAGGCACTGACACTATGACATTTCTATTTTTTTCGAGAATCTTGATTGATTCTTCCTGGTGTGGATATAATTCAAGGTCCTTCCCGTCGAACATTTCTAGGAATTCGCGGGGCAGTTCCATTTCACTCAGTTTCATTTGCATCATGGCTAATGCGAAAGTGGACAAAATATTTGACATCCTTAGAAGGTTTCTTTCAGCATTATTTTATTATGAACCGCCATACGTATTAAATGGTCAACAGACCCAAGGTAGTGATAAATGTTGCACAGAGTCTCAACGGAATGATTGCTGGGACTTCCGGGAGGAGAGTGAATATTTCGTCCGATGAAGATCTTATCCGTGTGCATTCCCTCAGGGCAGGAATGGACGCGATTCTTGTCGGAGCAAATACTGTGATCAACGACGATCCGAAACTGCTGGTTGACCAGAGTTTTGCTGAGGTTGACAAGCAACCAGTGAGAATAGTTGTGGATCGAAGACTTAAGATCCCCGGTAACGCGAGAATACTGGATGGGAGTGGGAAGACCATAATTTACACATCTCGAAACGGCGGCAAACTCGAAAATGCTGAAATAAGAGTCAGGAATGAATCTCAGCTGAAGATTGAGAATATACTGTCCGAACTGTATGACTCCGGAATCAGGAATCTCCTGGTTGAAGGCGGAAAAGAGGTAATAGTGGAATTTATCGAAGCGGGTTGCGTTGACGAATTCTACCTCTTCATCGGGAACGTGCTTATTGAGGAGGGAGGCTTGAGGTTGTTTAATCCTGAAAAAGAAATAAAGAATATAATGAGAGATGTTAGACCCATGGAAAGAGGCGTTCTTATAAGCCTTGATCCACATTACCTGTTGAGATCATGGAAATAGCAAGCAAAGGTTATTTGAGACTGAACTGGGCAAAGGAACGGATGGATGTAAGTTCCCAGATTCGGGAGAGATTTCTTAGGGAGAAGCCCTTTAATGGCGTGAAAATTTCGATGGCTTTGCATGTAGAGGCAAAAACTGGCGTATTTGCCCTGCTGCTCAAGGAAGGCGGTGCGACCATAAGAATGGCCTCATGCAATCCCCTCAGTTCTGATGACAGCGTCGTGGAATCGCTGAAAAAAAATTATGGTATGGAAGTTTATGCCCGTAAAGGCGAAACTGAGGAAGAATATTACGATTATCTCAATAAAACCCTGGATCTTCAGCCTGACGTAATAATTGATGATGGTGGCGACCTTACAAAAATTGTACACGAGGAAAGAAGAGACCTGCTGAAGAACCTCATTGGAGGAAATGAAGAAACTACTACAGGCGTCGTCAGGTTATTTGCCATGGAGAAGCAGGGAGTCCTCAAGTTTCCGATGTTTGATGTCAACGACGCCGAGATGAAACACTTTTTTGATAACAGGTATGGGACTGGCCAGAGCACACTTGATGGCATCATGAATGCCACCAATGTTCTGATAGCTGGAAAGAGAGTGGTCGTCGCAGGCTACGGCTGGTGTGGAAAGGGAATCGCAATGAGAATGAAGGGACTCGGTGCCCTTGTCACCGTTACAGAAATTAATCCAGTGAAGGCTGTGGAAGCTGCAATGGATGGATTTGAAGTAAAGCCGATGAATTCCGCCTTACGCGATGCAGATATGGTAGTGACCGCCACGGGAATGAAGAATGTTGTCACCTATGATGACCTCCTTGTTTCAAAGAAAAACATTATACTGGCGAATTCGGGACATTTCAACAATGAAATTCCAGTGAAGGATCTCGAATCACGTTCTGTGGAGAAGAATCCGGTGAGGGAAAGTGTTGTTAAATACAAACTTGAAAACGGAAACACAGTTAACCTGATTGCCGATGGCAGACTGGTCAACCTGGCAGCAGGGCAAGGGCATCCTGTAGAAATCATGGACATGAGCTTTGCGATCCAGGCGCTCACTGCAGAATATCTGGTAAAGAATCACGAGAAACTGGAGAACAGGGTCTACCCGGTGCCCAGAGATATTGACATTCAAGTGGCCAACCTTAAACTGAGAGGTCTTGGGCTGAAAATTGATCATTTGAGCGATGATCAGATAAAGTATGAGAATGACTGGAAAGAAGGTACTTAGGGCGTGAGTATCATTGAAGAGTATATTGCTTCTTGTTCTTGACGGGCTTGGAGACAGGCCAAATCCGGAGCTGAACGGCAGGACAGCTCTTCAGGCTGCATTCAGACCAAATATGAATCATCTGGCTGCAGTAGGACAAACTGGCCAGATGCATCCTGTGAAACCTGGTATCAGGTCAGGTTCGGATACTTCGCATCTTTCCCTGCTGGGATACGATCCGGAAAAATTCTACACGGGAAGGGGTCCGTTTGAAGCCATGGGACTCGGTCTGGATGTAAGAGGAGGTGATATCGCTTTCAGGGCCAACTTCGGCACGAGGAAAGAAAACGGAGAAATAACTGATCGTAGAGCCGGAAGAATCAACAACGGGACAGAATTACTTGCAAAGGACTTATCAATGAATATTGACGGAGTGGATTTCTTCGTCAGGGCTGGGGTTGAACATCGAGCTGCATTGGTAATGAGAGGTAACAATTTATCGGATCTGGTTACAGATTCTGATCCACACGAAGTTGGCGTGAAGGTCCGTGAGATTTCCGCTACCGGGGAATCCGCGAAGTTTACAGCTGAAGTGCTGAATAAATATCTCACGGAAACCCGAAAGATTCTCGACACGCATGAAGTAAATCTGGAACGGAAGAAGAATGGAGAATCACCCGCAAATGAATTACTACTCAGGGGTGCAGGTCTGGCGCCTAGCCTTCCTTTGTTTAGAGAAAAGACGTATTTGAAAGGAGCTTGCATAACCGGCATACCGATGATAAGCGGCATATGTCGACTGGCAGGAATGGATCTTATTGATGTAAAGGGAGCAACAGGGAGGCTTGACAGTGATTTCTCAGCGAAATTCGCCGCAGCTTTCAAGGCACTCGGGACTTACGATTTCCTGGTAATGAATATCAAGGCGACAGACGTAGCTGGACATGACGGAGACGCTATTGCAAAAAAGAACGCTATCGAAAGGATAGACAGGGCAATGGGAGGTATAGAGGGCCATCTTGACGATTCTGTCATCTGCATAACTGGAGATCATTCCACGCCGTGCGTAATGAAAGATCACTCCGGAGACCCGGTTCCCATTGTTTTCACCACATCCGGCATAAGAAAGGATTCGGTGAGGTTCTTTGATGAAATTTCCTGTGCCAGAGGTTCTTACAATATCATGAGTGGGGACGTACTGAGAATTCTGCAACAGTTGTCAGACAGATCGGAGAAGTATGGCGCTTAGCCGTTTGTCCTCTTTTTCATTATATTGTGCACCGAAAAGTATTTTTGCTCTTTGAAAAATTTTCAATGCCGATGATTGTTCTACACATTTCATGAAATCGGGTTGTGCTTTCCACCCTGAATTGAACACCTGGATTGTATTTTTTGCTTGAGAGGAAGGTTTAAATATTGTTGGCAATATTTCATGTCAGACAACTGGATGACATCTAAAAAATTGGGATTAAGAAATATAAGGGAAACCCTAATGCGTCGAGGCCTCGAGAAGGACTACCTTAAGAGGAACAAGAAGGACGTTCTGATATATTCTCAGCCAAAGGGCATCTATTATTCGGTTCTCTTCTCGATACTTCTCTGGTGGATACCAATTGCAGGCCCTGCCATTGCGGGTTATATTGGTGGGAGAAAATCGGGAAGCACTTCAAAGGCACTAACATCTTCATTAATTTCAACTTCAGTTATACTTATGATAACATTCATGCTCGCACCGTTCCAGACAGGCATCCCTGGTGGTGCAAACACTTACTTCAGTTCAGGAGTTCTGACCCTCAGCCAGAGCAGACTCATTGCTTATTCCGGACTTCTTACCGATATGTACACCGGTTATGGTCTTATAAAAACGTTTACCATTATCCTTCCCGGATCTCTAGTAATAATGAACGTATTCAGCTACACCGGCGGATTCATCTCCACCTTCAAAGCTCAGGAAGATAACCTTTCTTTCAGTTACATCAGCAAGAACGTTGATGATCGCATTAGATCTGTCAGGTCGGTTCCAAAAGTTCAGGCAACCAGGAAATTAATAAGGGAATTCACAGACGGCACAAATGAAGAGGAAGATGGCGTGGGAGGTTGGAGTTATCTATGATATTCGCCTAAAGATGAAAGTGTAATATCTTATTATATTCTTTTTCCTTCTCCTTACAACAATGATAGATATCAAATTGCTCAGAGAATCTCCCAAGCAATTTTATGATGCCTCGAAAGCAAGAGGTTTTGATGAGAGATACCTGGATGAATTTTTCAGACTTGACAAAGAATGGAGAGATAATCTCAAAGTCATTAATGAACTCAAGCACGAAAAGAATCTCCAGAGCAGCCTTATTTCAGAGTTGATCAAGAAGCATGAGAGCCCGGAAAACTCAAAGAAACAGGTCAGGGAGATCAATTCAAAGATAGACTCGATGGAGGAGAGCCAGAAATTAATTGAAAAAGAACGGGAGAGAGTCGCTAGACTGATTCCAAACCTTTTACATGAAAGCGTCCCCGTTTGCATGGGAGACGAAAATAGCGTTGTCGTTAGAAGCTGGGGGACTTCAAACGTGTGTGAGGATGATGTGAATTATTTTAAGGAAGCCACCGCTAATTCCGGTAAGTTCCAGATCATACCTAAAAGGCCGACAAGCCATGTAGACCTTATGCAGGATCTTAATCTAGTGGACCTTGAGAGAGCTTCAAAAACGGCCGGATCGAGATTCTATTATCTTAAGAATCGACTTGTAAAGCTTGAAATGGCCCTAGTCAATTACGCGGTTGATTTTCTCTCGGAAAGAGGATTCACTATTGTTGAGCCGCCTTTTATGCTTACCTACAAAGCAATGGAAGGTGCTACCGACATGGAGACATTCAAGGATACTCTCTACAAGATTGAGGGTGAAGATCTTTACCTCATCTCTACATCGGAACATCCCATTGCTTCGATGTATCTCGACGAGACCATGGAGGAAAATGATCTGCCAGTCAGACTGGCTGGAATTTCTCCATGTTTCCGCAGAGAAGCAGGGGCCCATGGAAAGGACACGAAGGGAATATTCAGAGTTCACCAGTTCACAAAGATTGAGCAATTTGTATTCTGTAAGCCCGAAGATTCTTGGGATTTTCTGGAGGAACTGCTGAAGAATGCCGAGGATATTTTCCGAAGCTTGAACATCCCATACAGGGTCGTGAACATATGCTCGGGAGATCTGGGGAATCTTGCGGCAAAGAAATATGATATTGAGGCATGGTTCCCTTCCCAGGGGAAGTTCAGGGAAGTAGTTTCAGCTTCAAACGACACAGATTACCAGGCAAGATCACTTAATGTGAAATACAGGACCAAGGAGGGAAACCGTTTCGTTCACACACTGAACAGTACTGCCATAGCCACGACAAGAACCCTTGTAGCCATTATGGAGAATTTCCAGACACAGGATGAATCCGGATTTAAGGTCCCAGAAGCACTCGTACCTTATACCGGTTTTGATTTTGTTTCCAAGTAAGTTTTTATTATTATGTTGAGAGTTTTAGGGGAGCTATAAAACATGAAACCTCTGTGGGCATGGATGCATACATAACCGTATTCCTGAACCACTCACAATACATACTTGTAGGGAGAGATAAAACAAGTAAAGTAGTTGAGGCAGAAACACACATCCTTCAGACAATGGAGGATGTTACCGCGATCTTTCCGCATAAGCCCTTTTTGCGGATGTGGTAGAATATTTCTTCCATCTGTCCAGAATCGGGAGGCGATCCTCGCTGACCTGATCCATTACGTTGAGATAGTTTAAAATTCCATTTACAGCCCTATCAGCATCCCTGACGGCACTTATCAGGTCCCTGTTGGAATTTGTGGAATCTCCTCCGGAGAACAAGCCGGGTATCGAGGTCATGCCTGCCTCATTTATTATGGGTTGCCCTTGCGGGGTGAGCCTGAGCATTCTCAGATATTCATCTTCCATGAAGGTATAATCCGTTTCCTGTCCGGTCGCTTCTATGATGAAATCAACATCAATCTCGTGAACTTTATCTTTCTGAGGTACCGGTTTAGCTCGTCCACCCGCTTCCATGACCATCTCGTTCTGCCAGTATCGCAATTTTATGACTCTGTCGCCTTCCTTGACATACTCAAACGGAGTCACTTCCCACATATAATGCACGAATTCTTCAATGGTTTCTTCCATTTCCTCATCGGCATTCATGGATGGATATCCCGGGCGATCTATCTCCCTTCTCCTGTACATGATATACACGTTTTTGGCGCCAAATCTGATGGATGTTCGTGCGGAATCATTAGCTGTGAAACCTCCGCCTATGACAACCACATTCTTACCGACGTCAATTCTTTCCCCAAAGCTCACTCGTCTCAGGAATTGCGTGGCATGGAGCACGTTAACCGCATCGCTACCGGGAGTCCCTGTCATGTGTGGTTTCTGATTGCCCACTGAGATGTAGACCGCATCGTATCCCTTTAAGATTTCATCAAATGTTATGTCCTTTCCTATGTCTGTGTTCAGTTTAACGTCGACACCCTGAGAAATTATAAAACCTATTTCTTTGTCAAGAACTTCCTGAGGCAATCTATATCTTGGTATCCCGGTCTTCATGAATCCACCAAGTGCAGGAAGCTTCTCGAACAGGGTAACCTTAATTCCCTGTACAGAAAGATAATATGCAGCGGTAAGGCCGGATGGACCTCCTCCAATAACGGCAACCTTTTTCCCGATGAATTTCTTTTTCGGAAGATTAAGTATCTCCCCATAATCTGCGAATGTATCAGCAGCGTATCTCTTCAGATGCCTTATTGCTATGGGACCACCGGTGTCATACATCACGCAGATATCTTCGCACAAATGCGTGCATACCCTCCCTATGATTGCCGGGAACGGTAAATTTTCAAAAACTATTCGAACTGTTTGGGCTGGGTCTCCGACAGCCGTACTGTTGATATAACCGCCAATGTCAAGGCTCGCGGGGCATGCCTGTGTGCATATATTACAGCCAATGCACCTGCTTGCTTCAGCGACTGCTTCGCTGCCGCTATATTCTTTAACAGGCTCCAGTACGAAGCTTTCAACCCTCTTTTTGGGGTCTTCATGCGAGATTTTGACTCGTTCAAAATTAAGCATTCTGTGACCCTGCGCCTAAATCCATCCGTCAATAATAAACATTTTTTCACGGAGTCTATGAATTCGGTGCCTCAATGATGCTATCAGATCAACAACCTCGGAACTACAATCATGGCGAAGAACAGGTTAAACAGGACTATGATACTCATTACGACATACGAAGGATTCCTGTTTGATACAAATGAATATAGTGCAGTGAATACCACTGTTATTGGCGTAAAAATTAGTATCCAGAGTCCCATTGTGATATAATATACTCCGTCAAGAGCAAGGATGCCAGGGATTATACCAACGAGAGGAATAAACTTGGAATCAAACGTTGAGTTGAAATTTGCAATCTGGGATAGTGTGTAATGATCTCCCTGGCCGTTTATGAATAATAGAGCTATCCCAGTTATTATGAATAACAGGCTGGTCAGGACTCCCGCCTTCAGTATATGGCTCGTAATGGTATCAATATCATACTGTTTTTCCAATAATATCACCTCTTTTCTGATGCAGGTAGAGTCCGACAATCATCAGCACCGCAGACACTGATGAGATGTATATTTCCGTTGTCGGCCCATATACTATGTATTTTCCGAGATACAGACCCTTGAGGAGCATTTCTATTCCCAGAAACGAAAGAATTGCAAAAAATAGCCATCTTATGTCTTTGTTGGTGATTCGAACAAGTATCTTTGCACCAAGGTAAGATCCAATAAGAACACCTATGGCAGTAGCTGCCGCAATGAAAATCTGGATATAACCCTCATACCAGTAAATTGTGCTTCCGGTGGCTGCGGTAATACCTATCATGAAGTTGCTTGTAGTGGTAGTAACTTTCATAGGCAGGTTCATAGCCCAGTCCATGCCAAGCACCTTGAGTGCTCCGCTACCGATGCCAAGAAGTCCCGATATTATACCTGCGAAGAACATAATCAGTTCTGCAAGCCACCATCTGACTCCTGTGTAGCTCACATTTTTTTTCAGTTTCTCGTCATAATATGATCCCTGCAGCTGGAAGACTTTTGTCCACCAATCTGCCTGCCTGTGTGGAGGTTCTTCATATTTTCCGCGATGTATTGTCGGGATCAATGAAGTTAGCAGCACCACTCCAAAAATAACGTATATGGTCCATGAAAAGTTGTGTGCATAAACATATACAGCAGTCAGTGAACCCACAATGGCTCCTGCAGTCGTGGCCATTTCAAGCCCAATGCCTATCTTTACGTTGGCTATTTTCTTTTTAGTGTATGCGCTTGCAGATCCAGCCGAAGTTGCAATTGTAGATATGAGGCTGGCGCCAGTAGCGTATATTATAGGAACAGAGAAGAACAGCGATAAGAGGGGGACAAGAACTGTTGCCCCTCCGAGTCCGGTCAGGGAACCCAGAATACCTGCAATAACTCCTGCCGCCATTATTAACAGGAATTTTGCAAGGATGAATAGAACAGCCGACATTCTACCCCGTATCGTCTTATTTTATAAATTAATGTTCCACTCATCATTGCTGGGATAAAGTTCCGGAATGCAATGCGAAGCCTGCAGAACCGTAATTATAACCATAATAAGCGATCAGCCGGTAATATCCGCTGTCGGGTATTCCCTGACCTGTTTCTAAGGGAGTTATTGTAATATTGTAAGTTTTTCCATTCGTGAAATTTGAGTTGGTATGGGAAGTCCAAAGGTAACCGTTCATGTAAATAAGTGAAGTTGAAGGAGTAATTCTAAAGTAAAGAGGAATCTGAGAATATTTTGAGGAATGCACAGTCACTTCAAGCGATATGGAGGTGACATTACCGTGAGAGATTTCAACAATGCTAAGATTACTGAGTTCTATACTGGTTGTCTGCGGAGTGTAATAGTTATAGGCAAATGGAACGGAAAGAACACCTATACACAATATTGCGACTGCTATTTTGGCCGCAGGTATATTTTTAAAGACGGAGCGCAATGGTAAGCGTGAAACCTGCGGCATCTTCGTGTTTACCATTACAGCAGGTATAACCAGGGCTACTATTGGCCAGAAAATTAAATACCCGGAAAGAAGACGATAATTGAAAAGAAATATGATGATTTGGAACGCCGGGAACGCATATCTAACCCTACGGTAGAAGGTTACGTAAAATGCCAGGCTGACTATCAGGACCGCAATTACCATCATGGAGAAGAAACTATGGTTTACCGGCAATATGTTAAGGAATGAAATCTGTGACGGCCCGAAGCCTATTCCAATTATGGGCTGGAACTCCGGTGCCAAAAGTGCATGCACAAAAAATATCGGAGAGGAGGCAATGAAATATAGATTGACTGCAAGAAATGCAGCGATTGAAGAAAAAATCCACAGGACAGAGTTTTTTCGCCCGTATTCCCGGTATATGAAATAAATCATAAATGGAATCAAGAAGACCGGTATCTGTTTGACAGATATAGCTAGGCCAATGAACATGCCGGAAAGATAAGGATTCCTTACACATATTAGCGAGAGCATCACAAAAATTACCCATAGAACATCTGGTTCTCCTTGAGTAATCTGTAAAAGATAAGCCGGATTCAAAACAAGCACCAGTGACGAGATCAAGGCTATTTTCATGTCATTTTTAAGATGATATATCCTTAATATGATTATTACAGGTACAATGTAAAATGGCGCGAATATAACAGATGGTGGAATCTTGAGAAGGTTGGCCGGGATGAAAACAAGAAGAGACAACGCAGGGTAACTGAAACCGGTAACGAATCCGCCGGTCAGAATTGGCGTTGATACGTTCAGCATTTGATTTACAGGAATACCGTTGAATGCGAGACCGTAATATGAGTATACATTGGAAGTCAGAGCGGGGTTGTACGGATTCAAGCCTAATAGAAACAGATGTGCAGCGTAATAATCTATGGTCATTTCGTCTGTTGGAAATGGCGGTGAACCAGTCCATAGGTACAGCGTCCACGTTATGGTCAACGCACATAGCACAAGATACACAAGTGCCGGTTTTGGCGTTGATTGCCTGTGAAAGCCGTAAAGAGTTTTACCAAGATAAATTGAAGAGACGATAGAGACAAATATAGTTGAAATTCCGGCAAAGGAGTCAAGAGGTGGAAAACGTGGCGTAGTTGTTAAGGCATAAGGAATCGCAATAAAAAATATCAGAAACACTGGCCAAGTTGTCTTTATATCTGCCCATTTCGGGAAAGGATCAGTAAGTGCAAGCGTAAGAGTGAAGAAACCGGCGATTATCAGCAGTGACTCCAGTATTATTAAGAAGAGAGGGCCATATCCCAGATAAAATGTCAGAACGCCGGGAGTTATTACTAAACCGCAACTCTCGCCTATCAATGCTATTCTCGATAGCTTCTCGCGGAATTCCGGTTCAATATTCAAGCGATTTTTTCACCCCAGACGAAAAATGTCGAAGATATATAAGTGAACAAGAATGCGAATACAATTCCCACAAAATTGGAGATAAATATATCCACATTCAAGGCAACCAGTAGGTAGAAAACGATAGCATTAATTCCAATGCCTCCAAGACTGTAGAAATTGTATCTTGCGAGCCTGGAAAAGAATACTTCGGAAACAATAGAATCACGTTTTCCGAAGGTAAGTCGATCATTGAGAATGAAATTCGAAACCACACTTACCTCAATTGAGAATAACTCAGCCGGGTAACCCATGACTCCAAAAAGAAGAGACAATATCAATTCATTCACGAGTATTCCTGAGAGACCAACCATTACGTACGATATGAGATTGCCTTTTCTGATGAGCAATGACAGGAATCCCATAATGTCGCTATTTCTGAGATTGCTGCGACCATTCTTTCTCCTGTAGAATGTTATTGGGTATTCAGCTACTTTCATCTTTGCGCTTTCCAGCCTTCTCAGGACATCTATCTGACCGGCGTAGGAAGGGCTGACTGGTTCGGCAGATTGAGAGGCGAGAAGGAAAGCCATTGCACGTTTGGAATAAACTCTGAATCCGCTTGTTGCATCTTTAACTCTGGAAGAGAATGCCGATCTGAATGCAATATTGCCGGATACACTTATGAAGCGCCTTAAAGGCTCGTCCCCATTTTTACCTCCCGGAGCGTATCTGGAACCAATTACAAGATCAGCATCATTCTTAATCGCGTAATTATGCAGTTCCGGTATGTATTTCGGATCGTGTGAAAAATCAGAATCCAGAACTATGGAATACTCGCAGTTTTCTGGGACATGCCTGAAGCCTTCAAGAATCGCGGAGACCAGCCCCATTTTCCTGCCACGTTCTATAAGATGGACATGGGACAAAGATTCACAGAACTCCTGAGTACCGTCATTACTTCCGTCGTCCACAACGAATACGTTGAACTCAGCCAACAGTGGCAGAAGTCCTTGAAGATTCTTACGTTCGTTGATGACCGGCATGATAATGGCTACTCCGTCTTTGCGGGTGTCGGCCATTAAGTTTCAACTGTGTTATGTTTGTGCATTATTAAATTTTTTTTGTGAAAAAAATAATGGTATCTCACTGTAACGTCTTCCGATCTGACTTCCGCTATAAACCTATATATAACTTATTTCAATCCTTACCGAGATAAATCATGTCCATTGATATTTCCCAATTAAGGTTTGGCGACGAGCTTCTCAAACGCGGTTTTGCAAAGATGACCAAAGGTGGCGTAATAATGGATGTCACAAACGCGGAACAGGCTTCCATTGCCGAATCGGCAGGTGCGGTTGCAGTAATGGCGCTTGAAAGAGTCCCGGCCGACATAAGGGCTGCCGGAGGAGTGGCAAGAATGGCCGATCCTGAAAAGATCAAGGAAATCCTCAATGCAGTCTCAATTCCGGTGATGGCTAAAGTGCGGATAGGCCATCTTTCCGAAGGATACACCCTTGAAGCCCTAGGCGTTGATATGCTGGATGAAAGTGAAGTTTTGACACCTGCAGATCCATTTTTTCACCTTTACAAGAGGGAGCTCAAGGTTCCTGTGGTATGCGGTGCAAGAGTGCTTCCGGAGGCTGTCAGGAGAATATTTGAAGGGGCGGCCATGATAAGAACGAAAGGAGAAGCAGGAACTGGCAATATAATCGAGGCGGTCAGGCATATCAGAATGGTGAATGAGGGGATAAAAATACTCAGAGACCTGAGTTCAGAAGAGCTCAAAAAGGTGTCTGAAACCATGTCGTCTTCATATAAGATACTCAGGAAATCAGTCTCAACGGATTTGTTCGGTTCTGCAGACTATCTCACAGATTATAACCTCTACTATGAAATGAGCGCGGATAAAATCGAGGCCGAACTTCTCAAGGTACTGAAAGAAATAAAACGCATGGGAAGACTGCCAGTGGTAAATTTTGCTGCAGGTGGCGTTGCAACACCGGCTGACGGAGCTCTTATGATGAAACTTGGCATGGATGGTGTTTTTGTCGGAAGTGGGATATTCAAGTCTAAAGACCCTGCTAAGATGGCAAGAGCTGTTGTGGAAGCAGTGGAGAATTACGAAGACTACAAGATAATAGGTGATGTTTCTGCAGGACTTTCCGGCATGCAGGGCCTCGACATTGAACAGATGCCAAAAGAGATGAGGCTCCAGGAAAGAGGTTGGTAGATCATATTCAACGCCCTGAATTCCATTCTAATTCTTTCCATTCTGGCAGTATTATTTGTTACTTCCAGAGTATTCAACATATTTGATCTGAAAGGTACCGCTGCGGCATTCGCAGTAGGCCTTGTGGTCGCCTTTCTTGGCTCTCTCAACTGGCTTCTGGTACTTCTGATTTTCGCCTTAAGCAGCCATTTCGCCACTAAGGCATTTTTTCAGGAGAAAAAAAGTAAAAATCTCCAGGAAGGCAGCTCTGGCGAAAGGCGGGTTTCCAATATTTTTTACGCTGCTGTCATTGGTATGATTATTTCATCACTGAATTTTACAAATACATTTACTCACATTTTCCATTTTCACTATTTTGAATTGTTTGCAATTTCACTTGCTGTTGTGAATTCCGACACTTTTGCGTCTGAGATAGGAGTAATAGACAAAAAAGTATATTTGATTACGAATTTGAAACCGACAACACCCGGCATTAACGGGGGGATCTCACTAACGGGTGAGGTTGCAGCGCTTTTTGGTGCATTTATAGTAGCTATCACCTATGCGTTTCTCTCTTCAACGGGATTCAATATAATACAGGTTGTATTCGTAACTTTAATGGGTTTTGCAGGATGCCAGATAGACAGTTTACTTGGTGCATTGTGGGAAAATATGGGTAAACTCACGAAAGGTGAGGTTAATTTCCTTGCTTCGTTCTTTTCTGTGCTAGCAGCAACAATTATTTTTATAAGTTCAGGATATTATTAGTGTGGATTTGTTGCATCCGGCACTGCCACCTGCGTTTATGAGAACTGTACCTTGCCCTCAATAGAAAGAAGTTTTGATCATAATTAAAAACTTTGAGCTAGCAACTAAGTTTTCAATAACACACCAAGTAATAAGGGTACCAAGCAGCCAGGATTCCACATTCATAGGTTCTTTTTTTACATCTGTCCTACAAAAGATTTAGAAAAGTAACAATAAAAAATTATATTTTGAGGTTGTTCTGCGGGATAGATGTCATACCTTCACGAACATAATGTTTCCATTTGCAACATCAGGGCCTGAAGCGAGGTTTATTGTTGCAAACAGTACCTCATTCCTATTCAAAAGCTTTAACGCACTGCTGTTTAGAGATATTGAAATGTTGAATGAATGGATACCGCCTGTGAATGTCATGTTCATGTATATTGGTGAAAACAGATTAATGGAAGCATTCTGGTAAGCGTACACAGTGGCATTGGCAGAAGCGTTCTGTTTTATTGATTGGTTAACGCTGTTATTCAGTGTGATTCCTGCTTTCTCAGTTTTATTTACAGACTGGTTGTAAAGTTTGTTGTACATTACGTTGTAAGTCGAGTTGAATATAGTGCTGTTAAGCAGAGTTTGTGGAATAATTGAAACATTCAATGGACCGGAAGCAACCGTCGAAGTAATTGATATAGTAAAATTATCGACGGTGCTTGTGTCGGAAACGTTTACAACATACGTCTGGTTATTTGCAACATAATTTCCCCCACTAGATGAGGTGATATCCGACACAGAAATTCCCGTGGCTGATGTAGGCAGAATGTGCGACGTGCCAAAAGCACCACCTATAATCAAGACTGCCACAATTGCAAAGCCAATCCATCCCTTTGTATTGCTATTCATTTTTAGTTCATTCCCCCTTTCCTACAAGCACATTTAATGCGTTTTTGTCTTTTGAAATATTAGATTTGGCGAGAAGCATAAGATGCTCCTCAGTGATTGCTTCCTTAATGAATCTAAGACGATTACGTCTGGAGAGTGCAAGTCTCGGGTTTTCAAGCACAGAAATCCGATTTTTGGCATCTCCAAGCAAATTATCATATTTGAAAACGTAATCGCAGTTCACTCCTTCTGACGATTCCTTTAACTCTGCCGATCTAAATCGCAGGGAGGAGAGAGACCCTGCCATCTTGTAATTGTATTCACTGGAAAAACCGACTGTTACCTTGGGAGACGAAATTATTATATCTGTCAACAGCGCAAGTTCATAGCCGAGATCTGTTGCATCACCATTCAGGATTGTAAATGTAGGCTTATCTATTGAGTAAAACAAGGATGCCAGTGCACGTAGTGATTCAAGTAAAGCAGGAAGATCCTCAGCTTCATTCATTACTATGTCTTTGAAAAAAAGATCGTTTTGACCAGTGATCGCAATACTGCCAATCGACGAATCAATGGAGGCACTACTAAGTGCTATCATAAGCTCTTCCAAAGTTTTTTTCCGTATTCTTCCTTCAGGTGATGATCTAATCACGATCAAGCCGATGCTATCCTCTCGCCAGAACGTAATGTCGTCGAATCCTTTAACTCTTATATCACTCATTGTAGAACGCAGCCCTGTATATTCTCAGTATAGTTCCGGTAAAGATCATCACAAATCCCAGGCCAATTCCGAATTCAGCATTTGGAACAGGCCCGACAGGATCCAGTTGAGAAATTATGTATACTATGGCAATTGTACCTATTGCAAGCAGCGCTGATAACACCATTGCCACATTCTTGCTGATCTGATATACGTTGGCCCGTTGCTTCTCGTCATTTGCTTGAGCATTGGATATTCTGGCTGATTTCATCGTTCCAACTGCACCAAAGATCATTACTCCGCCAGTGAACACCGTAGAAACCAAGTTTAGGCCATTGGTGTACACAAGTGTCATTGTAAAATTCTGCCCAAATGAATAAGCCGCCAGCACCATAACAAACATAAAGATCAGGAAGGAACTTGTGATCTTTCCGGTCGTTATTCTGAAACGGCCATTCTTGTAAAGTCTTGACATGACGAAAACACCGGATACCACTATCACAAAAGGTGGTACCAGAACAGCAATTACTTCCGGTGTAGATACAGGTATTCCAGGTGTAAGGGCGCCCCAGAGCGACAGTATTATCATGTATATGATCCCAAGTATTCCAAAAGACGTAACCAACGGTCTCGACAGAGGGTGGAGATCGTCATTTGTATCAATGAATGGGAGCATGAGAAAATAGACCAGTGGCACTATGCCGAAAACCGCAGTTGCTGCCAGTGCTGACAAAGATCCTGCAGCATTGAATAGACTGAAATCAACTGCCTTATAAACGAAAAGGAGGAACCATGGGGGATATGCCGGAACATATGCAGCAAGAGGACTGCTTGGAGCAACCTGCGGAAAAGGAGAAAAGAGCGCTGGAACATTGGGTAAAAGAGCTATGACTGACGGGATAAGTATGAGTAAACCAAAACTGTACATTGCAATTTGGGTCATGAAACTCATATTATAGGGATACCATTTTTTGTGTTTTTCCTCTTCATTATCAATCGCCGGTGCCTTGTGGTTAACATCCCTGTGTGCCGGCATTATTCCATTGGCCTCAGCCAACCAGAAGTGAGCACCAAAAAGGCTTCCTATGCCGACGACGAGGATTATGTGCCAGGCAAGCATGTGTGTGAAGAGACTTGTGGCAGTACCGTTTCCGAAGAAAATAGCCTCAAGAGCTGTCCCAAGAAGTGGTGTAGATTGCGCAATGCCTCTTCCCACATCGGTAGCATCTATGGAGAGAACATCTCCGGTCATTGAGTATCCAAAGTACCCCACGCCGATGGTTATAGCCAGAAGTAAGACGCCAATAATCCACTGTAATTGTCTTGGTTTCTTATATGAACCAAAGAAATAGTTCCTGAACATGTGCACGTACACTAGAAATATCATCGCATATGCTCCATATAGATGTGTTGTGAGCATAAGCGATCCATATGGAACTGTGTTGATTATTCCTGCAGTTGTACCATACGCGTCGCTGGGAACATAGTATAAGAGAAGAAGAAGACCGCTAATGATCTGATACACGAATGCCATAGATATCAGGGCGCCTGTCCAGTACCATATTCCCCCCCTCTTTCTCATGTAATCAGGTACTTTCTTGAGCGGTAATTCATCGATGTGGAGGGGATCATTTCCAAGTACGGAACTTACCGTGGGAATCTTCCTAAATTTAGATTTTATGTCTACCATTTTTATCACCATCAGGCTCCTGCTGTACTAATCTGTGTTACCCGGGTGGTTGTGGTTCCAGAAGGAAACGGTGTTCCACCTTCGAGGTCGCTAGGTTTGCCGTAAATTGTCGGACCGATCATGCTCTTTACCCTGTAAGTGTCTGTTGCAGGATCATAATCAAGGATAACATTGGGCAATGGTCTCTGTGTTGGCGGAGTAACAACTTTCGCTCCGTTTGCAGGATCGTAAGTGCTCCCATGACAGTTGCAATGAATATACCCAGTAGAGCTCTTAAGAGTTGGTTGACCAGGTATCGGGATTCCGCCTTTGTAATAGTGGATTATTGGTGGAACACAACCTAGATGCTGACAAATTGCACTGAATGACACAACAGATCCATAAGGCCCAGCACCACCAGGAGATCTGAATACACCTCCAGTAGCAGGTATCTGAACATTATATGGAGATATTCTGACATCATTATCATTTGTATCACCCAGCCTTATCAGGAAGTTTGGATCATTATCCAGGGGATAATAGAATATGTATGCTTTCGAGCTGTTAACTACTATGTCTGACGTGTGAATGGGCAGTCCAGTCACATCGTCAACAAGAGTCAGTGTCGGAAAAGAGGTCAAGCCCGCGGCTGGGGAGATTATGTTCTGTACAACGCCTTTTAGGGCTCCCGCAGCCGCAGCACCGGCGGATACCACGATCATGGCTTTGAGGAAATTTCGCTTTCCTCGATCTAGGGGCTCTTCGTTCATAATTCGAGTATGAGAATATATTATAAGTGTTTTTCAGTCAGAACATCAACTTTCAGATCATTATTCTTTAATGTTTCTATTGACCCAATTATTCAGCAAAGAAATTTATCAGGTCTTATGATACGAAATGAGGATTATGAGATATCCAGATTTCTGGAAATCTCTATATACAAGTTAGGAATGTATATTCATGGTTAATGAAAAAGAAATAAAAAGAGAACAAGAGGAGACCGACGAGAAACCGAAACAGAATATCTCGGTTAAAGGAGTGCGCAAAGATCTGTACGACAAAGTGTTGAAATTTACACGAGAATCCGGTAAGACTCTTGGGGACATAACAAATGAAGCATACAGGGGCTTCCTGGCAACAGTAGAAGGAGCGAAACATCTTTCCAGAAACTTTGTTGAAGGAGCTATTAGGGGCGATATTAAGTATATAGAGAATATAAAAAATCTCACAATCGATAAAAGAGACTTTGATGAGTTGAATGTCAAAGTTGCATTCAAGAATATCGACACACTGACATTCGCTGGAATCTCGACAGAAGACCTCACAAAATACGTTGAAACCATTTCCAATGTGAAAACTGTAGTAATACCACGTGGAGTTAGCAAAGCTGCCCTCCTGCTGCGTTCAACATATGTGGATGAAATAATAACCAAAGAATGAGAGACTGAAAGCAGAGCGAGAAAATAATATAT
>JAMDDH010000028.1 GCA_023488885.1 Thermoplasmatota archaeon
TTGGTGAAAAATCTAATATTCCTGTCCAAGTTCTTTTTCTTAGATTCCATTTATAACAACGCACTATGTTCTTAGATATTATAAAGTTTGTATGGTGAGATAGCCATGTGGTGTGAAAAATAATAATTAAATGATTGTGAAAGATTATTTTGGTGGTTTCACCAGTACAAACAATTTAAATCATAATTGTAAATATGATCTTAAATTATGAAAATCGAAAGACTGAAAGTCAGAAACTTTAAGAGTTTCAAACATCTAGATTGTAAACTCTCAGACTTTAACGTTTTAATTGGTCCAAATGCATCTGGTAAATCTAACTTTGTTTCGATTTTTAAATTCTTAAGAGATATTTCTAAGGAGGGGCTCATTAACGCTATTTCTCTTCAAGGAGGGCCGGAATATATTTTCAATATAAATTCAACAAGAGACGAATCACTTCAGATAGAAGTCTATATAGATTCTGGAGTTGGAATAGGCTCCTCCCCACCAACAATAAGACAAGAATCTTCAATTTATTTGAGTAGCCTCGTTTACAAACTCGAACTGCAATTTTATAAAAGTAGCCCAAAGTTGAAAAAGTTCGCAGAGGAAGTTAGTCTTACAAAAAGAAAAGTATCAGACAGGAAAACCGACCCTCAAGGTTTAAAATCCGAATCTGAAGTAATTTTAATCAGGAATGTTCAAGGAAAACTATCTTACGAAGGGAACCTTGGAGAACTGTTAGAAACAATGATCTTTAGAGGAACATCCAGCGATGGAAATTTTGATGG
Organism: Thermoplasmatota archaeon; assembly: GCA_023488885.1. Classification (GTDB taxonomy): domain Archaea; phylum Thermoplasmatota; class Thermoplasmata; order Thermoplasmatales; family Thermoplasmataceae; genus JAJZOM01. The sequence goes on from JAMDDH010000028.1 coordinate 771, forward strand.
GAGTTTATTGAATTTATTCCCAATAACCATTTTCATTCAACCAAATGTTGGAGGTTTATTTGACCCGGTACAAGTGTACGACTTTGACCCAAAACTCTCGAAGAAAGCCATCCCGTTGTCTGGATTGGCGGAACTTGAGTCAGATGGCCGAAATTCTGCATTAATACTTAAGAGGTTATTGGAAAGTAAACCAAAAAGAGAGAGATTTATCCGATTATTGAAAACATGCTTACCTTTTGTTGAAAGAATGGAAATTGAAAATCTGACGGATAGTTCAATATTGTTTAAGATAGCAGAAACTTACAACACAAATAGACCAATTCCGTCACCATTGATTTCAGATGGCACCATAGAATTAGTGTCCATGATATATGCGCTTTATTTTGACAATAAAAAGGTTGTAATCATGGAGGAACCAGAAAGAAATATTCATCCCCACATTGTGTCAAGATTGATTGAACTGATAAAAGATGCATCAAAGGACAAGCAGATAATTTTGACTACCCACAGCCCAGAGGTTTTAAAGACTGTTAATTTAGAAGACGTTATTACGCTTAAGAGAGATACTGTTGGGAATTCGCTTTTGGAGAAGATAAAGGAAAAGAAAGACATACTATTATTCCTCCAGGATCAAATAGGAATAGAAGACATATTTACAGACGGAATTCTAAATTAAATTGATTATAATGAAGATTCTGACCTTTGTTGAAGGATACAAAGATAGTATTTTCATCGAATCATTGCTTGCGAACACAGTCAAGAAGAGAGGGGACCAGTTAATCACAAATGAATATGCCGAAAAGAAGCCCAATGGAACAAATGCATATCTTAAGACACTCAAGGAACATGGAACTGAAATGGATATCAGTTACATATTCTTGGCAGATCTTGATCCATCAAAATTTACATGTAATACGCACAGAAAACGAAATCTCTGTGTGAATTATAAATTCCTGCTGGAAAAAAGAACAGTAATTGTCCACCCCATGATTGAAGGTTGGTACATATCTGGGATCAGTAAAACAAATTGCAAAAAATTAAGGATTCCGTATGTGGAAAATTTGAATAAAATTGATAAAGATTATTTTAAGACAAAAATTGCAAAGCAACGTTATTCAATCGACTTCTATTTAGATCTGCTAAAATTTTTTTCCATTGAAGAAGCAAAACATAGATCGGAATCCTTTAATTATTTCATTGAGAAACTTTACTCATTATTAGATATCAAACTCTAATACTGTATAACAATGGTTATACGGCATTCAAATGAACGTTCGTCGGTTGAGTTTGATAGGGGAAAATTTATAACAATATAGCACGATAAATGAGCCATAAATGCCGTTCTCTGACATTGAAATTTTTAAAGTGAGAAGCGAAGAATACCTGGAAGAGGCAGAGTATTTAGCAAAAGGAAAGAAATGGGATCCGGCTCTTGTTGTAATAGAGAGTGATGTTAATCCACTGTTAAGATTTGCCAAGGAGATCTTAGATGAAAAACTCTCAAGAATATGAAGTTCTGAGACTCACGAAATTACGGAGTCACAGGAAAGTTCTTGATGAAGTAAAGGCCCTCATCAGAAGAATAGACCCGGAATCACGAATAATATTCTTCGGTTCTGTGTTGAAGGGTAATTACAAAGCTTGGAGCGATATAGACCTCATTGCAATACCCAGTGACTTTTCCCTCAAAGACAAAATTACCGTGGCAGTTTGGCAGGAAATTGATGCCCCCATAGAACTGCACATTATAAGTAGCGCCCAGTTTGAAGATTGGTATCTTCGTTTCATCGATAGTTTTGAGGAAATTTAGACCTTATAATCTTTATCAACTGACCAACATAATTTCTACTGTCTAGCTTCTAGACTGTACATAACTATTATTGCGCTTTACTATTGATATAATCCCTAAGTAATAGAAATAAATAAGAAGGCTCAACCCGAAGGATATGCCAATGAACTAAATAATGCAAGAATGTAAATTATAATGCAACAATTTATAATCTATTTTAGGCCTCTTTCATGGTAATGATGGTCAATTACATTCTACTCATTTGACAGTTTTGTAAAGGCTGTATTTTTGACATGAAAATTTTCCAGTTAAATCAATTTCATACTTAATAGGCATCTGATTACTACTATAGCGCCCTACTAAGTATAAAGTACTGATTGGAGGTAAACTTCGGAAAATGTGACTGTCAAAATTCCAATAAGTTCATTTCTTAAAGACCATTTCAACTTGGTGTCTAAGAGAAAAGATTAGTTTGATCTCATTTAGGACTTTTTCTTCAAAATCCTTGGTCTAATGGAAAGGGGAGACTTCCCTTTCAATTCTTGTTAACGAAAGTATTAAAACTCCTAATCCATTTTAGTCCTAAGTATGATTAGCTTTATTGACAGGGGAGAGGAACTCAATCTATTGAAACATGAATGGAACTCCCCTGGCGCAAAGCTGATTGTTCTTTATGGGAGGAGGAGAATTGGCAAAACAACCTTGCTCTCAGAGTTCTTCAAGGACAAGGAAGGCATTTTTTACATTTCAGAGGATATTTATTACAAATTGCAAGTCAATGATTTACGAAAATATATTGCAGACTACTTTCAGGATCAATTTTTGATGAGTGCCGATATTAGCGATTGGGAGTTACTATTTCAATACTTGACAAAGGTTATTGATGTTAAGAAGAGATTCTTTTTGGTTTTGGATGAATTTACACATCTGGTGAAGAATGATAGAACAATATTGACAAAACTTCAAAGATTCTGGGATTCTTTTTTGTCCAGGTCAAACATTTTTCTGGTGATATGCGGATCAAATTTAGGAATGATCCAGGATAGTGTCCTTTCTTATGCATCACCAATGTATGGAAGAAGAACCAAAGATATATTGCTCCTTCCCCTAGAATTACGAAGTTCGATGAAGTTCACAGAAATGAACTTCGAAGACAATCTTATGCTGCATATGACCATTGGAGGTGTACCTGAATACCTCAACAAAGCTTCCGGCTATAAGGATTATTACTGGTTCATAAAAAGAGAGTTTGGAGATCCAAATGGCTATTTCTACAGGGAGCCTTATTTCATTCTGTCACAGGATTTCAAAGAGCAGAACACATACTTCTCAATATTGAATGCTATTTCGTATGGTAAGAACAAACCATCTGAAATCGCCGACTACATTGGGATAGAAAGCAAGAGGCTTTACCCATATCTTGAAAACCTTGTTAAACTGAGGTTTCTTGCGAAAATCGCGCCAATTGATGATCGCAAGAATTCTGGCCACTATGAAATGACAGACAGAATGATGGAATTTTGGTTCAATTTTGTTTACAAAAACCGAGAATTTATCGAGAGAGGGAGCGGAGAGATTACATTTAACTTTTCAACATATTTTGGAAGAATCTTTGAGAAGTTTATCCGGGACGAAATATTCAAATATATTTATCCTGATTTCAAGATAGGCACTTGGTGGTACAAAGACACTGAAATAGATATTGTGGCCATTTCCCAGAATGGAGAGGAGATTGTATTTTCTGAGTGTAAATGGATGGACAACGTAGATCCATTCAAAGTTGCTTCTGAATTAGACAAAAAAGCACAGAAGTTCCTTAACGGGAAAGAAATAAAAAAAGTAACATATCACATTGTGGCAAAGAGTTTTTACAAGGATACCAGCAAGAAAGGCCCGATATGCACTGATTTGGAAGATATAATGAGTTTAATAAATAAATAGAGACGTTTTACTAACCTCATGCGTGATACAAATATGAAGACTAATGTGTACACAGTCAGTAAGGATATAATTCATAGTTAAACGAGTTATTAGTTATATGATAACGATAAGTATGAAAATTGTTTGTGTCAACATTGCCTTCATTTTTTTGAATCCTTTTTTGAATGTGACGTTGTCCCCCTATGTAGTGGGATTTTCCGCTCAATTCTCAGTCGGTTTTTCCACAAATTGAGAAAAATCATCATATTTTCCAGCCTTTCGGGACACCCCCTTTTGTAGCAGGATGCCTGCAATGAATGTGATTACTGGAAGCAAAAGGATGAGGCCTCGGAAATTTGCCAGGCTCATTTCGATGGAAATCAAATTCGGGACATATAGACTAGCCAGGTTATAGCTGAACAATGGGAAATAAAACAGATAGTTCTGTTGCGAGTTCAATAACCCAACTACCTTCCCGCTCATAGCATAGGCGAATATGTCAAAAACAATCGAACTAAAAGCATACGAAATAAATGACATGAATCGCCTTTGTACGGTATTTTCGGAACGGTTACTTCGCATGTCTTATCCTCAAACAGATCGCAAATCATTCTAATTAAGCGTTATGTAAGCTTGACTTGCTAATTTTCAGAAGACACATTCAAGAAGGCATTTCGGGGAACGAATGGTAATGCGAGATTCTGAGATTTCCGGATGTATTCCAGAAGAAGGGACCAACTTTGTGACAAAAGGATGGAAGTAACCATAAGTTACTAAATTTATATGAGGAAGGTTTAACTATTTACTTAAAATTCCATTTCAAGAAAAATGCATTTATTGTATTTATCGGTATTTTTAGGCATCGGGGTTCTGACCCTGACCACATTTACATATTATATCATAAACATAATGGGCTCAAAGCGCTTTTCACGTGAGAATACTCGAAGTGACCTCAGCCCATCAGATGTTACAATTTGCATACCGGTCTATAAAGAGGACCCTGAAATCTTTGAAGAGTGCATAAACTCTGTTTCTGCCCAGGGAAGCAAGTTCGTGGTGGTTGGTGACTCAAGCCTGGAACCATACAAAACTATTGTTGAGGCTCAAGGAGGCATTTTCGTGCATAAACCTGTAAGGGAAGGCCAGAAAAAAGCCATTGGCAAGTCCATGGAATATGTCGACACACCGTATATCCTCATAATGGACAGCGACACCATACTACCCGAGGGTGCCGTTTCAAGCATGGTTTCACACTTTGTTGAAGGAGTCGGCGGAGTAGGGCCCAATATTGGAATAAAAAATACAGGCACTCCTGTTGCGTATGGCGCTGAGTTTGTAGAAAGGACCAGGGAAATTGTATACCGTTCGATGTCAGCCCACGGCAGCGTGATGCACCTGGATGGCCCGTGTGTGATGTACCGCACAGACCTGATAAAACCATTCATCACCTCAGATGATTTCCTCAACTTCAAAGTATTTGGCAAAACTACCCAACTGGGTGAAGACTGGCTCATGGCACTCCATGCCCTCACCTCCGATCTTAAACTTGTGAAGGACTACAATGTAAGAGTTGAAATTTATCCACAAAAAACATTCAAAAAATTCTTCAGACAAAGCCTTCGCTGGTCCAGGTCCGAATGGGTGCGGTTTGGAATGGAATTCAAAACTGGCAATGCCTTCAAACATGGGAGATTCTACACATTTGAACTGGTTTATACCTACATGATGCCATTTATTGCAATTGCCGCACTTTTCCTAAGGACTTTGCCGGTCCTGCTTTTCCAATTGCATCATCCGGATCCAAATCTCTTTGCCTTCATAGGAAAAGTAACTTTCCTGGGAAATATAGATCATTTTGGCTCAATTCGCGGTCTTTTCGATTCCCTTCTGTTTGGAATAAATTTTACTGGTTCTGGGATATTTGTCCTTACAGTCGCGGGTAAGATCAACGGCGAGAGATTGAAAACATTAGGTTATGGGGCCGTGGCCATGGGTCTGCTTTTTGTCACCACAGTATATGGTGCATTCACATTCTGGAAAGAGCCAAAATGGGGGACAAGGTAATACAAACAGCTTGGATTTCACTAGCTTCATTTAATCACTTTACGATCTTCATTCCGACACAAGCCAGAATTTTACATCTCTATTCTGAATTTGCCTGAACAAATCAGGTACAAATATAAACGGGAGACCATTTTGCATAGAGTAACGCATACTTCTTTTTTCATGCATTAGAAATGAAGCTTCCATTAATTCAGCATTGAACTCATCGACTTCACATTGAGAAGTGATACCCACAAGAGCAAAGCAAGTAAAATACCTGAAGATTTCAGCCGTTATAACTCACGGGGAGGGCTCAAAAATAAAATGTGCATGCCAGCCTTTTTGGAAAGAAAGGTCTGGCCAGCAATGCAGGTTAAAACAATTAACCTTTCCAGATGCCGACGCCAAGGCCTACCACAAACAGTACGACCACAAGGGAAACGGCGCCTGTATTGCCAATTGGAATGAGTGTAGTCAGTAACTGTAAATGGGTAGTCGTGTACGAAACCACACTGTTTATCAAAGAAGTAACTGAAACCTGAGGTATAAATGAGAACCCCACATAACCAGATACAACAATGGCCACCACGAGGAGCACGAATGATACGACCCCTTTCTTGACCGCAAGCCCGAATAGCAACCCATCAACCAATGCCAGTATGGGTATAACCAAACCCGAATAATCCATCTATGTTACTCCTATAACTTTTATAATTTATGAACTTAAAATACTTGTGGTCGTAAACCTTATATATCACTAACTAAACAATAAGAAAAGTGGGCTTTCAGACCATTTCGTAGACTCTTAACCTCTCCAGTACTCTTCTTCCTCTGTCAGTTATTTCATACTTGAGGTTGTTTTCTCCGTTTCTCTCAGTCTTAACCAGTTCGCGCTTTATGAGTTCGCTCATTATCTCCTTGGCTGACTTGTAATTCAAGTTGCATTTGTAAATCAGCTGTGTGATGCTCGCGCCTTCCAGAGAGTACACTGTATCAAGAATTTCTTCAGTGATTCTGGTCCTGTCACGGTTATGCCTCTTGGAATGATTTCTGGACTGCGTATACGTGGGATCCCTTTCAATGTTGAGAATCTTGGTAGCAAAACTCTTTCCGATATTGTAACTTACATGGGAAGCGTTTCCAACTGGAGCTTTAAAGACAGTAAAATTGCAGATATCGCAGAGATTCTTTTCCTTTGGCTCGAGATCCGTTGAAATGAGGATTACACCAGAACTTGCTTCGATGTCTGCTGCCATCACCCTATGCATAAGGATTTTCTCATACCTGTCCCCCAAGTGTTCTCTGAGGTTCAGCACAGGAATAATGGTTCCAGTTTTGATCGACTGCAACACATAATCGAAAGAGTGGGAAGATCCAGATTTTCCCTTTAAGCTCAAATCGCGCATCAACTTCCACTCCGGTAGATCAAGTCCCATAATTTTTGATATGGTCCTTAAGAGCTCGCTGTCGCTGCTGCTCTGCTCAGCCCTTTCGAGCCAACTGCTTGTCAAGATTATCTTTCTCCCTGTTTTTATGCCCTTTTCTAGGGTAAAGAAAAAAACCACTACGTGGAATATAAGTCTTTCATCTAAGCTAAAATAGAACAAATTTTGACCTGTAGTAAGTAGAAATTATCCATAACATGTGAGGGTGGAAAAACTAATTAGAAGCCACAATAAATTGGGCAGAACACGCTATTAATATATAAATATGTTCGTACGAATTCAAATAAGTGAACTTACCCCATATACCGGTTAAAAGGGATTGTTTAATTAACGCCCCAACCTTGGGAAAGTTCCCCGTGCCACAAATTTATTTGAATAAAATATGTATCTAATGTCTAGAATGCTGCACTTGAAATCGGCCTAGACCGTAATCTGCTTACAAAGTGGTTCATTGAGACTAAATTACTCAAGAATGGCATTGAGTACCCTACTGGAATTGTTCCAGAACACATCATCGGCTTTTTCTCCCAATCTGTCCCCCAGAGCATTGAGGTCTCTGATGCTATGCAGCCCTTTCAGTGTAGACGGAATTCCAAGGAAATCTGTGCCAATCGCAGGATATTCCCATCCATAACTTTCTCCAAGGTACCTTATTGATTCTACGAGATTGTCTATGCTTGAATTTTCCCCGAGTGTTGAAGGTATGGAGGTGAGCCCGATTATTCCCCTGTTCCTGACCACTGCTTCTATTGCCTCGTCACTAATGTTTCTGAAAATCTTATGGTATGCCTTGGGATTGGTATGCGATACCACCACCGGCTGCTTGGATTTACTGGCAGCATCAATGATGGTCTGATCGCTGGCATGGCCGAGATCTATCACTAAGTTCAGATCATTGCAAAGTTTGACCAGGTCCTCACCTGAACCGGTAAGCCCGTAGTCTTTCCTGGAAGTGCAGGAAGCTGCAAATTTTGTCTCGTGGTTCCAGACAAACCCGATGGACCGGAGGCCATTCTCCCTGAGAAATCTTACGTCATCCTCACCGGAGATAGTGTCGGTGCCTTCAATTGCCATGAGGAACTTAATCCCTTTAGTGCCTAAGTCGGATTTTTTCCTGACTAATGTCACGTAGCCATTTCGCTCCAGCCACTGGTAAAACTTCACCTGTCTCATTAGGCTGTTATGGTCCGGGTAGTAATCTGAAGAATCTGAACGGTAACCCTTTTCGTTGGAATCCATGGCCCATCTTTTGGTAAGCGGGAATACGACGGAAAAAATTATGACATCATCGAAATCTGAGAGTGCTTTTATGCTTGATTCCGAAGTTCCGCTGAATACATCATGCTGGGCAGATGTTATTCCAAAGTCCTCGTGAAGATCGATAAAACGTTTCACCATCAGGATCTGAATAAGCGGGAATAAAGAAATCTTTTGCATCTTAATAGGTGTCAAATCTTAGTTGATGTGCGACGGCCATCGGTTTTAATGTTTAAGAATTCAATCTGGTTTCAGTTATCCTTGCATGTGCCTGGAAGTTTCATACCGCAGATGGCGGCAGTCCCGATCCTGTCAACGGGATCTTGACAGAATCTCATCTTATGGAAGATTTAACCATACGGTTGCATATTGGAACATATGTGGCACCACTTCAATTATGAGAGGGCTGCTGAACTGCGGAAGAAATACATACCCTTAGAAAAAGTGCTTTCAGTTGTGGATTTAACCTCTACGGATGTCATATTGGATGTTGGTGGAGGGGATGGATTTTATTCAAACCTTTTCAGCGAGAAATGCTCAAAGGTCTATTATGTGGACGCATCCGACTCCGCAGTCAACGTAGTCAAAGAGAATATTTCCGGAACTCGTGGCAATGTTGAAGTCATCCAGGACGACATATGTACAATGAATTTGCCGAAAGATCTTACAAAGGTATTCTTTTCCAACAGCTTTCACGATCTGGGATGCAGGGAGAAACTCATAGACAGAATAACTGAAATTTCCCTTGAGCAGGTTAAATTTGTCCTTATTGAATTCAAGAAGGATTCTTCCATAGGCCCTCCGGAATCAGTGAAGATTCATCCGGATGAGCTTGACTCCATTTTCAAGAGGCACGGTTACAAGCTTGAAAAACGGGATTTTCTCCAGGAACACTATATCTCTTTCTATAGCAGATAAATATTACCGATTTTTTACATTTGCGTAAGGATCAAAGATTAAATAGAGGCCTGTTTCTGATTATAAGGTGATATTCTGGAAAAAGAAGATCTCATCATTGAAGAGCTTACCAAAATAAGGAAACTGCTGGAACCTGCCCCAACCGCTCCCCCGCCCAAGGGTTTCAGGGCAGAATTCAGGGATTTCCTGTCAAAGTACAAAGTCATCGGAATGGCCGTGGCTTTTATCCTGGGCCTATATCTTGGTGCCCTGGTTCAGGCCCTTGTCAACGACCTCATCATGCCAATTATACAGTTAGTATTGCCAAATAGCCAGTGGCAGACCATCGCGGTTGGCCCGTTTCAGATCGGAGCTTTTGCAGGGGCTCTCCTGACATTCATCATCATAGCTTTAGTGATCTTCATGATGGTGAAGTTTACTGCCAAAGCAAATCTGCAATAATGTTTGATGAAACAGTGAAGTTTCATCAGTTCCATTTTTATAAAAATAGACCTGTTTCTTCAATCTCCAACAAAGATTATCCGGCTTCCGCCATATTCAATGTTAAAGGTTTCCTGCTTCAGTTCCGGTAGAGCCCTAATAATATTTTCTTGCTTATCCGGGTTCGCAAATAACAGGAGGAATCCTCCGCCTCCCGCACCAATCATTTTGCCTCCTGTGGCCCCGTTTGAGAGGGCTTTTTCATACCAGGAGTCAATGTTCTTGTCTGTTATCCCATCGGCAAGCTGCCTTTTTTGTTCCCAGTTTTTGTGAAGAAGGTTGCCAATTTCATCCCCATCGCCAGTGCACATGGCATCGAACATTTCAAATGCCATGCCTTTCATCAGATGATAGCTCTCCAGCTTGTTAGCGACGCTATTAGCCTGGACTTTGTGTATCTCAGTGGAGCTCCTTTCTCTACCCGTATACATTAACAGAAGATTTGACTGAAGTTTTCCCCTCATTTCCTCGTTCATGATTACTGGCTTTAATGAAACACGTTCGTCCTGGTGGAACTCCATGAATTGGATTCCCCCATATGCAGCCATATACTGGTCCTGTTTGCCACCCGGTTCGCCGAGTATTTCCCGCTCAATTTTAACTGCCTCTTCGGCAAGCTGAAGGGAAGAAGCATGCTCTCCCTTGTACGCGTGTAAGGCATTGAGCAACCCAACCAGGAATGTGCTGCTGGAACCCAATCCTGTTCCCCTGGATGGTATGTCGGATATGCTTACAATTTCAACGCCGCCATCAATGTCCAGGAGTTTGAGTGCCTCCCTTACTGTGGGGTGTTTTATCTCGTCCACAGTGTCGACAATCTCAGTCACCGAATAGCTGACACGAATCTTGGAGTCAAACTTCTTGTTAACCGCCACATAGATGTACTTGTTAATGGATGCAGAAACTACGGCACCTGGGCCGTGTTCTCTGTAATAGGAGGGAATGTCTGTGCCTCCTCCCACGAATGTAATGCGCAGCGGCGTTCTGGACATTATCATTCTTGTTTTCGTCTTATCACCTGTAGTATTCGTTGATTAACTTCAGGCCCTTGTCCAGGTCAATCTGAGCCTTGAACCCAAGCAATTTTTCTGCTTTTGAAGTGTCTGCAAGAGTCTCCATTACGTAGTTTTTAACTGGCATTTCGATGTACTCAGGCTTTATGCTGGTTCCCAGAAGCTTGTTGAGTTTATCCACAAGCTGGTTCAGGCTGTAATTCTTTCCCGATCCAACGTTGAAAACATCAAAGCCCTTGTGTTCTGACGCTTTGAGCAGGCAATCAACCACATCTGTGGAAAAGATGAAATCTCTTCTCTGCTCGCCGTCTCCATAAATTACAGGTGACTTACCGCCTTTCATGTCCCAGAGGAACTGTGAAGCCAGGTTTGCAAATCCTCCCTTAGCCTTTTCATGGTATCCGTAAACAGAGAAAAATCTCATTGCAGAGACATTTACGCCAAAGAGGCGGTTATAAAGTTCACTAAGCCTCTCGGACTCTATTCTTCCCTCAGTGTAGAAGTCGGTCACGCCAGGAATTATATCTTCCCTGTGGGGAGGCTCTACGCCATTGTAAATTGAAGAAGTTGATGAGAAAACGACACTTGACCCCCTCTCCTTTGCATATTCCAGGACACTGGTCATTCCCGATATAACTTCGGAGACCAGCTGAGGATTCTGCCTGTACATGGGGGAAGCCGAATAGAAACCCAGATGGAATACCACATCTGCCTCAAAATCGACTTTGTTGATATCCTTAACATCGCTGTTTAGGACTTTTAAATTGTCTGACTCAAATTCTTTCAGGTTGTCGTTGGTCCCGGTGTGGAGATTGTCAATGACCAGAACCTCGTTCTCGGAAACAAGCCTGGCAACAAGATTTGTGCCAATAAAACCTGCTCCGCCTGTAACGATGACTCTTTTATCTTTCATTCTGCACAGTTAATGTGTGACAGATTATAAAGTTCTTCAGTCTGCAGTATGGTCTTGTGCACTTTATGGCTCGCTCAAGGCGAGAAATTCGATCCACTGAATTGAAATAATTGACAGATTTTCATAGTAACTTGCATTTCATGAACCGCATTTGAAGTTGCCAGTTAGACCAGGTTCAGGTAGTATCCTATGATCGTAACCAGGACCCCTACAATGACCATGGTGAGAATCCAGAACGCGTAATTCCCCTTTACCGATCTGCCAAGACCAGCACCAAGGCCAGCTAGTGCCACCACTGCCACTATAATTGAAAGCAGGCCAGCCTGAGGGAGCAGCACTGAAAATGCCAACGGTATCATGGAACCTGTAAAACCTGTTACAGCTGATACTGAAGTGCCGACGCCTGCTTCAAGCATAATGTCCCTGCCGATCTTCCCCTTTATGAGGTAGGATGGTGACCTGAGAATGAGCTGCCTTGAGGTTCTTGATATCTCTTCTCTGAGCCGGGAATATTCTGCGATAAAGAAGCTGAAAGCACCAACGAAAGATGCCCCAAATGCAACCCTGAGAGCCAATCCTGCAACAATGCTCTCGCCTGCAAGAAGTGAATGTGCTATGAGCATAAGTGTGGTGATTACTCCATCTGACAAACCAAGGGCAAACGGAAAAAGTAAGTTTAGTTTATTCATTCCTTCTTATGCTTTCTATTAGCTTCTTCCCTACTGCTATCTCGTCCACTGAATGAATGACAGAGCCAGTGTCCTCAATGTGCTCAATGAGAACATTGTAGTCTATGGTAGCCCCTTCCACGGTGATTATTGTTCCCATGGTCTCCATGTCCATTTCTGTTACGCTTACGTTTACGGCCTCGACCCCGGGTACACGTTCAATGGCAAGTGCCAATTCCAGGAGGGTGGGCCTGTTCAACCCTTTATCGACATCTAACACTACTCTTCGTACATTCATTTCAATATCACTGGTTCAAATGAGAAATAAATTGAGCCTGCTTTTGCTTGGAAAAAACTCGACAAAGCTTCCGCTGTGCAGGGCATATTTCGTAAGCACCTACTGTCAGGATCGTCCTTGTCATTTACCATAACTACGACAACTCAGCTTCTATTATATCCATATAAAGTTAATATTCTTAATCCTTGCCCCCATGAAAACACGGAATTTAAAGCTTCAATCGGAGTTAATGACTACAATGGCGAGTATTCACCCGTGAGTTTCTTCATTGCACCCTTAATCCTGCCCGAATATCTCACAAGGTCGATAACAATAACAATTACGAAGATACCGAATATTACAGTTACACCAAAGAAAACTCCGTCAAGAGTTACTGCCAGAGAGTTGAATGGCAGAAACAGTATTGCAGAGATCAGCCCGTATTCGATGGCTGCTATGGAGAAACCATACAGGTAAATCAGCTGGTTAATCATCCTGGATACGAACTTCACCCTTTCCAGATCCACTGATGGTTGAAGAGTCCTCTTCATGGAACCATAAAGTTTCTCGATCTCTGAACCTGAAGAACGTGCAGCGCCGCTTACCGCCTCCGAAACCCTGTTTGGGTTATCATTTGCGCTATTCACAAGCCTTTCTGCGGCCTTGCTGGCTTGACTGCTTACAAAAAAGTCCAGCAGTTCCTTCATGAATGAAAGATTCAGGACATTCTCTATTTCTAGAACTTTGCCCTCAAGATCACCAATATACTCAGTGAAGCTGCCTCTTACCATCTTGGAAACAATCATCGTAAGTACAACTATGGCAGTCGGGATCAAATAGAGAATTAGTTCCATTAACGGAACATAACTCACTTTCTAGTTAAAAAATGTTTACATTGAGCGTCGCTTACGATGCGAAACTCAACCTTTTATAAAATTGAATTTTTTAAGATCGTCCAGTAGAAGCATACCTTCTGTGGTTATCTGGTATTTCTGCTTTGCACCTTGTGTTTCTCCGATTGCCAGAAGTTTTCCATCAAGAAGTTCGTTCACAGCACGCAGAGCTGACCTGTAGTTAAGGTTACATTTGTAGATGATCTTTGTAATGCCTATTTCTCCATTGTTCTTCGCAAGCGCCAGTATGTCGTGAATAATCTTTGTGTGGTCGCGCCTCCTGCGGTTTAAATTGTCTTTCTTTTCGTCGGGCACAGCAATGGCTTCCTGTTCTAATGCCTCATGCCGGTTGAGCCTCATAGAGGATAAACTGGTCTTTTCCACCTCATTAACCCCGTCAGGTGTGATTCTCAGAAAACCATCGGAGTCCTTGAGCACTATGGACTTGACTATGGGGACAGAAAAAATTCCGGACAGAAAATTCTCGTATGGTGTGATATTGATGGTTGACAATGCGTATCTCTTCTGCAGTGAAAGGTTCTTTGTTCTTAGATAAAGGATAACTATCTGGTCCATCCTCTCTGTCTTGTTTCCGTTGAGCACATTCAAAGGTATTATATCCTTTTCATTGGCTGCGGAAACCAGCGCATAGTCGAAGCGGTGAACAACCTTGTCGTCACCACGGACTGTGTAATCACGCTTCAGGTTCCAATCCTTGAGGTTATAAACGATCTCATCGGCCCCTATGCTCGTCTGTGGGCTTTTTGAGTAGCCCATTTCCGTAACTGATAACTCAGTCTCTTCAGAAAATGAAACCATAATTTGAATTGATACATAGAATATATATGTACTTTGTTATATATCAATAAAATGCCGTGTCTGACAAAAAATGCACATTTCAATTGCGCATAAGAGACATCGTCTCATGTGCAGTCATTTCAGGCATATATCTATTATGAATAAATTAAATATTTGGTATGCCAATGTCTGACAAAATTTATATCCCGGTATAATAATGTCTTTTACATGAAGGATCACGGCATTGCCCGAACCTTTTGGGATGAGATAGCCAGAATTCGTGCGATTATGAAGGAGACTTCCACTCCTAAACGAGATGACCAGAACTAAAGTTTATAACTAGAGTGCAATGACTAGATAGTGGATACAAGGCACAAAGCACTCGCAATTGTTTTCATTATCGCAGCCATCAACACAGTTTTCCTCATAATAATCGCATTTCTAAATGTAGGAATCTGAAAACTCTCATCTAACTGCAATATGAGACAAATTTTTTTTATGCATCCATCAATTACAATGCTTGATAACAGTCAACAAAGGTGAATGATAATGGCCCAATTTAGAAGTCTTGAAAAGTTTGAAAAGAATGCCATAGATGTTTGCAAGGATCCAGATTTCAAGGAGAAACTCGCCGTCTGGGTGCAGAAACATAAGGAACCACTGGACGTGTATGGCCTGAAGAAGCTCAAGGATAAGATTGACAAGCACGCAAGGAAGATGGCGAAAACTTCCAAGTAGGACTATCACCCATGAGGGCCTCAATCCTCACAATAGGAAATGAAATTCTAAAGGGGAATACAGTCAACACAAACATGGCCCACATAGGGCATATTTTGACTTATGCAGGGCATGAAGTTCACCGGGCCCTGATTGTGAGTGATAACCCTGAAGAAATTGCATGGGGGATCAGGGCTTCGCTTGAGGCTGGAGATCTGGTTGTTACCACGGGAGGTTTGGGGCCAACTTTTGATGATATGACTGTTGAGTCCATCTCAAATGCGCTTGGCCTTAAGACTGAGGTCGACCAGAGAGAACTATCCTTCCTGAAGGAAAGGTATGCTGGCAGGGGCATCGAACTTACTGAGGGCAGGCTCAAGATGGTAAGGCTGCCTGCCGGGTCACGAGCTTTGCATAATCCGGTTGGAGCTGCTCCGGGTGTTTATTTGAGGCATGATAATAAAACCATTATCATTCTTCCAGGGGTACCTGCTGAAATGAAAGCCATACTTGATTCAATTCTTCCAGAGATTAAGTCCGGAGACAGGAAATACGCGCAGGAAACTTTCCCGCTGGAAGGCATCATGGAGAGTTCCCTTGCACCCCTCATAGAGAAGATAATGAAAAAATGGGGCGGAAAAGTGTACATAAAGAGCCATCCACAGAGATCAGAGATGAATAACCCGAAACTCAATGTTGAAGTTTCTGCCTGGGACAAGAATATGAAGATGGCAATGGAAAGCGTTGCCACAGTTGTGGCCGAAATAAAGGAAAACTACAGGAATTACATTGGAAAATGACTAATGTGCTCCCGGAGGGAACACGATGTTGTCATAGTCAAGGTACCTGCTGTCTTCAAACCTCAGATAATCAGGGTTGACTCCTGTTTTTAATGCGAGGAAATATGCCACATAATAGAGGGATACCATGGCAGCTATGGGATAGAGGTACTGGTTCTGGGGTACTTTGACGTTAACGGTTTGGTCCCCTGCACCATTCAAAACCAGAGTGGATGTTCCAACTGACTTGCAGGCCCTTACTATATCTGATGTTCTACGGTTTACTTCGGGAGAGTTTATGATGATGACTAATGTTCTGTCATCAATCACCGAAGTGCATCCGTGGTTAAATTCCTCCAGTTCGATTCCCTCAGCATGAAGATGGGTTGATTCCTTTATCTTCTGCGCGGCTTCCCTGGCTGCAATGTATGAAGGGCCGGCCCCTAAAACGAATATATCCCTGGGAACTGGCAGAGCGGCAACTGCCTCTGAAATCCTCTTCTCCTGTTCTATGATTTCATTCTCGATCAGGTCAGCGAATGCGCCCGTATCGAGTTCTATTTCACCAAAAATCCTTGCTATCTCCAGAGCTGCGAAGGCATTGTCGAAGAAAGCCTTGGTATTGCAGAGAGAAAGGTCCGGTGAATCTCCAATTACGATACCATAACTGGAGGAATTGAGCAGAGGTGTCCCTGAATAATGGGATACTCCCACTGTTTTCACCCCGCTATCGGCACTGTTCATAGCGTCAACCGTTGATTTTGTCTTTCCTGTATGCGAGAAACCAACCAGGGTTCCACTGATGCGGTGGTAATGCTCCAGTTCAAAGGCCTGAATGCTGTTCCAGTGCTTTTTTGAATCCCAGAGGATCTGAGCACCCAGGGTGGAAGAGTGAAATGCAGTCCCATTTCCTGTGAAACACAGCTTATCAGTGAGAAATGAATAGTCCAGGTCATTCATCACTTCTATTGTTTTCCTGATACCCGCCGGGGTTTTCTTGAGCATTTCATACATGAGATACGGGTGGCCTCTCCTAACTTCAGGCAAGTCGTCTGTCATAACTTAAGAGTGTGAGATTTTATTTAATAGTTCATAAAGGAAACTCTCACCGTAAAACAAATGCGGCTAAGTAAAAGAATTATGTTTTTGCTCTGGGTTTTTCAAATGAAAGAAGTGCGTTTATTTTCATAGAGAAGGCTGTGGCTTCTGTTCTTCCTCGCTCTCTGACCCATCCGCATTCTTCTGTTCACCTGCAGGAGGAGGGGATTCTTCCTTCTTTTCCTGTTCTGCTGCCTCTGTCCTTGCTTTTTTTGCTGAAGGTGGGATTTCAGCCTTTGGGTCCTGCTCAAATGGTATAATCGTATTAATTACAACTGCCTCTATGTGTTCTCTAGACTTTAGCAGCATTTCAATAGACATCTGCCTCCTGTTGGCTTCCTGGCAGATTGAGAATGAATCCTCCTCCCCGAGAGTCTTCCTCTGTTCTCCGGCATAAGTTCCGGGGCCACTGGATGTATACAGGACCGTTAATCGCTTGATTTTGCTGCAATCGTACATTGTGATCTCCATTGGAAGATAGCTTGATTCTTTAGATATTTTCTCATTGATGACAACGTCAATTTTTAGTTGAATTGGTGAGCGCCGTCGGTTAAATTCTTCATAATCTCATCTGTCTTCTGTTATCCTTGCATGTGCCTGGAAGTTACATAATGCAGATGGCGGGAAGTCATATCCTGTCAACGGGATCTTGACAAGGTCTCATTGATATTTTGCACAGTGATGCCCTCTTAGAAGAATTTTATTGTTTAAAATGTAAATCAAACTAAAGCAAAAACTACATAATAAAAGGGCATAGAGAGAACAGATGCTACTTACAGGTGAAGATTACTCGGACCTTGTTACATATCTGACTGGCCTTTTCAGCATCAAGAAGCTTCCAGAAATTCTTGTTGACAGGTTCCGGATCAGATTCGTGTCCTGCTTCATACTGGATGGCCCTGAATCAACTTCGGGGAAACTTGCAGAGCGATTTCCTGAGAAAGATGAGAGAGACAGGATTAAATTTGTCAACTTTGAGGTAAGCGGGCTCCACCCATCCCAGAAAAGTACAGTTACAATAAACTGGGACTCAATTGAAATCAAACCTGATCTGGACCCCAAGAGTGCCACTGATTTTGTGGATGTTCTGGACAGATCGACATTCAGATATTTCTGAAAAGGATATCAGGCCATGAACATTCTAACGGCTTTTGCCGGCGACAGGGAAAAACTGATGTTGGAAAAGAAGGGAAGATTCTATGCATTTGTGGACAGAAATGAATCACCAATGAACTCCATGGAAGCAATACTCAACTGGGACAGAATAGGAAACATGGATATTGCCGAAATGAAGAAGCCATCACAGTACAGTCTGCCAATAAAACCAGAAAAGGCATTCCTTCCTGCTGTGAATTTCAGAAGCCATTCGACTGAGACATCAATGCCAGACCTGAAGGAACCTTATTTCTTCTGCAAGTTTTCCAATGCATATCTTCCCCATAAGGGCAGCGTTGTCTATCCCAGGGGTGTTCAGAGGCTGGATTACGAGGGGGAAATGGGCATAATCATAGGCAAGAGGGGCAAGTATATTGAAGAGAGCAAAGCGGAGGAGTATGTATTCGGGTATACTATTGTGGACGATATCAGCCTCAGGGACTACCAGAATGCAGGACAGCCACCATACGGAAAAGACTGGGTCCTTGGGAAGAACGCTGACACTGCGCTCCCGATGGGCCCCTGGATTACACCCAGGGATGAATTTCCGGGATTTCCAACAACCATCGAAACGAAAGTCAATGGGGTCGTGGTTCAGCATGGCAGCACGGAGGATATGATATTTTCAATCCCAAAGCTCATTTCACGGCTATCCATGGTTACGACCCTGGCCCCTGGCGACCTAATTACAACCGGGACCCCTGCTGGAGTGGCTGAGTACACCACCAAAAAATACCTGAACCCGGGTGATGAGGTAGAAATATCAATTGAAGGGATCGGCACCCTCAAGCATGGAGTTGTGGAGGACCCGGCTGGAACTGGTGCTTGATGTACAGGCACAGCAATATTATTTCAAATTCTCCCGTAGAATTCATTCGGGAAGAGGGCATAAACATCGGTAGTTCGACCACGGGAAAGAGCCTATTCCTATGTCTGGGAAGGCTTGAGCGGCATCTCCTGGTTATTGGCAAGACCGGGTCCGGAAAATCAAATTTTCTCAAGGTGCTAATCAAAGGCATAATATCCGCAGACATGGGAAGTGTTTTTCTCCTTGACCCGCACGGAAATCTGGCCAGGGATATGGCGTGCAGCCTCCCGGAAAACTCCATTGTGCTGTCACCAAATTGTTCAATCACTGAAGGTCAACGTTATGCACTGAGCCTGAATGCAATCAGCAACGGCAACTCAGGAGAGGAACGAAACCTTGCCGCAGGATGGATAAAAGACGCTTTTGCAAGCGAGGGCATTTTCTCCCATGGAACCTGGGGGCCAAGGCTGGAAGTGGTTTTCACTTCCATACTGCATGAACTTTTGCGAAAAGAGTCTGAATCGAACCTTGCGGACCTCCTCAATCTGCTTCTCGATGGCGGAAATACGAGGAAGTTCATCTCCAGTACAGAGAGTGAGGAACTGAAAGCCTTCCTTAAGATGCAGGTCTCTGACTGGAGAGGGTGGAACCAGTATGTCACAAGTTCTGTCAACAAACTCCTCCCTCTTCTCACTGAACCCGGAATACGCCATCTAATTTCAGGCAGGCAGGATTCCTTCGACCTTCTCGGTTTGTTTATTGGCCACAGTTCAATCATAATTCCTGAGATCTGGAGGGATGCAGTCCCGGATGATTCCTTCAAGATTATAGGAATGCTCCTGATCCTCAAGTTATGGCTGCAGCGCATCGTCCACTATGACCCTCATAAGGATAAGCCCATCTACATGGTTTTTGATGAAGCACAGCTTGTGCCAGGAAGTATCCTTGACAGGCTCCTGAGAGAGGGGAGGAAATGGGGTTTCAGGGTCATACTGGCAACACAGTTCCTTGGCAGAGGGCTCGAAAGCCTTTCCGAGACCATAAGGGGAAATGTCGGGAATGTGGTTTCGTTCAATCTCTTCGAAGAGGATGCGGTTGAGATTTCTTCAAATTTCTTTACGGGGAATCTTGGAAAGAAACTTCAGGATGTCCTGAAGACACAGCCGGTGCATAGCGCCGTCATCTGGTCTCAGGATGAAAAGGGAATTTCCGGGCCACTCTCATTTAAGCCCATAGTTGAGGTTTCAGCCCAGGATGCTGATCTCTTCCAGGCATTGAAGGAGAATTCCATGGCAAAACTTGGAACAGCACTGGAGGGCCGTGAGGAAGAAAGTGGAGAAACAGATCTGCACGAATACCTCATACTCAGATTCCAGGAATTTCTGCTGAAAAAAGGCATAGAAAGTGACAGGCACCGTTCCTTTCATGGTATTTACCCGGACTTATATTTTGAGCACAAAGACAGAATTGTTTTTGTTGAGGTGGAAGTATCGGACCTTGTAAATATGGGAAGAGTTGCGGAGAAAATTGTGAATTATGCCGGTAAGGCACTCATTTTTATCACTCCTCCGGGAGCATCTGTTTCACTATTTGAAAGGATTTTGCGGTATATTGGAGACAACGGAGTGAAAATCTTCGACAAAATGGACAAGGCCAACAGGGATATGCTTTCAGGAATAAGCATTTTGGAGTATGACAACGGTTTCACTTTCCTTTCAGCCGGCAGGCTCAGAAAACTGAGAATGGAGCATTTATCCTATGGATCATTTGCACGTACTCTGGTTGAGCTGCCCTTAGGGGAAATCCGATCTTACATGTACAACCAGATGGTAAAGGAAGGAATGTCCAGGATTGAATTCCCCAGAGAGAAAATTGAGAAGGTCTTCGGAAAGGCTAACAGTGAAAAAGCCTTTGTGAAATTCAGCGGCAATTCTTCTTTAGTGTCAATGCATGATCTGTTTACGGTGTAGCTTTTGATCAGGGTATTGAAGTCCTTTGGCGATATTGAGCATTACAGGCTCCCATTCCTTGCCTATGTGCCCATGAGCCATGAGTCCTATGACATCTCTGTAAGGATACACGACCAGAAATGGCCAAGCTTAAGGTATCATGTCACGCTTTCAGGAAAGGCCGTCAGAATCAAGCAGTTCTTTCTTGACTCGTTCTTTCCAGGTTTCCCCAAGTCCATGCTCAAGGATTTTTCAAGTGGCTATTCCACAATCCGCTCAAGGGAAGTGGGCGGGTACCTGCTGTTCCTCGGAAAAAATTACCGGAATCATGATGCTGCATCGTTCTGGGTCCATGGCACGATGATAGAGATGGATTCAGTTGATACTGTTTCGGATGATGAGTACGAGAAACTGGCCATTGACCTCCTTTCCTCTAATCCAGACCCCTCAAGGCTTGAAAAATTCCAGTTTCCTGACAGGTCTTACCATTCAAAGGGTTTCCCCGGTAACTGGTACGAGGACCAGAGAATTACAAGACTATCTTGGAGGCGCACGGGGCAGTTTCAATTGCCCATTGCGGATGGTTCGTTAATTGCAAGTGGTGTGGGGTTCATTCAAACGGATGGTGGTTCTCATGAAATATTCATCTTCCAGGCGGAAAGCTATTCGAGAGCAGTCTGGGTTGAAATTGCAACCAAGGGTATCGAAATAGCTCATGCTTTCTACGACGTGAGAAAGGGCACTGGCCTTTTTGACACGGAACTTGAACTTTCGGATGGAAAAGGGCTGCTTATTTTCAGAAAACCCTCCGGGCCGGCAGTTATTAAGATCAATATAGGTTCAATTATCATGACTGCTGGCTTTTCACCAGGGTTGGATTTGCATGACATATCTTCATTCCTGTCCAGGCTCGATGAGATATTGACACTTCTCGAACGAATAATGGACTCTATCCCTCACAGAGATGCGAAATCATAAGCGCTCTTGAGGACCCTTGCGATGTCCTCAACGGAGGTTCTTCCTGTGTTAATGTTCCTGGGGCTTGGGTGATAGCAGCAATAAACCCTTATATCACCCAGATCAAAGGACCGTCCATGCTGGAACTTCATGCCATTAACCTGGTAGCCGAACTCAGAGAGGCTCTTCTTCAGAGAATTAAGAGCAATGGAACCCAGGGCCACGATTGCCTTTTTTCTTGCCAGAATGGCAAGTTCCGATGCCAGGAAGACTTTGCAGTTATTCACCTCATCGTTCGTTGGCCGGTTGTCAGGTGGCACGCACCTTACCGCAAGAGTGAGGTAAAGGTCCGTGTAAACCAAGCCATCATCTCTGGAAATTGAATTTGAAAGGTTCGAAACCCCTATAGAATGAAATGCTGAAACAAGCACTTCTGAACTCTTATCTCCGGTGAATACCCTTCCAGTCCTGTTAGCGCCAGAAGCAGCGGGAGCGAGCCCCACCACAATCATCCTCGCAGCGGGGTCCCCGAACCCGGGTACTGGTTTTCTCCAGAACTTTTCACCTGAATATTTCTTTGAATCAGACAGGACTGTATTCCTGAATTCAACCAGCCTGGGACATCTGGTGCACTGGATTATTGACGAGTACAGTTTTTCCAGGCTATCAACTTTGTCAGGCAAGTTATCCCTTCATTGTGGGAGACAACATAAAATATCCTCAATTGAATTAAGGTTCTATGTCACTAATCTCACCGACCCTCACTTTTGGTTCCATAGCAGTAATAATCCTTACTATCCTGGTATCGTGGATAATTATCTCAATACCAATTTACCTGGCGGGAAAAATAATTTCCCGGCGACATGCAACTTTCGGAAAAGCTATGCTGGCAGCAATAGCTGCACCAATTATCACACTTATTTTCTTCTTTATTGTGACTGTGGGCCTGGCAATTTTCCTTGGGCCGCTTGCCATCATACTGGGGTTCATCGTTTCTATCTTGGTTCTCAGCTATGTTTATGCGTCGATATTCAGCACTGGATTACTCGGAGGATTTGCAATAGCTGTCCTGGGCACAATAATCACATATGTCGTGATCTTTGTTGTTGCCATCCTTTTGGGGACTTCGCTATTTTTCTTCCCCACAAGTTTCCACGGCGGGTCGCCACTCATCCTGTAATCTGGTGCGCCTTCTAATTTTTTTATAATTCTTTTTAATATTTTCTATCAGTTAGTTATATATAGGATATTAGACATATATTTATGAGGTTATTAAGATGTTTCAGGAAAATAATTTCTATAAAGAGACTTACGACTTTGTGAAAGCGCACGAGGCCATTGACAATGATTTCATAAACAGGTTTGCAAAGGGAGATATTTCAGAGGATGAATTCAAGCGTTTTTCTATAGAGTTCTACCACTTTACGCGAGAGTGGGTTTCGATCCTCTCCGTCCTTCTGGTTAATACTCCTGATGAAAATGACGCTGCAAATCTGACAACAATTCTTGTGTCAGAGCTGGGCGATGAAAACCCACACCACAGGCATGAACTTCTGTACAGGATGTACCTGAGAAGCATCGGTATTGAGCCGGCAGACCTTGTGAAGAGGGAACAGCTCAAGAGCACCAGGGCTTGGCTTGATGGAATGAGGAACTATTTTGGTGGAGAGCACTTTGAAGCCCTTGGGGCTGAATTTGGCCTTGAAAACATGGCTATCCCAATGTGGGATAAGATCCTCGCCGGCATGGACATCTGGAAAAATAAGCACCCGGAATACCAGGGAATGAACATAAAGTACTTTACTTTCCACAGGGAACTGGAGGAACACCACGAAGAGGCCATGGAAAATGTTCTTGGGACTCACGCCAGCAATCCTGTTGCAAGGGAGAAATTCATGAAGGGTGCAAACGGCATCCTTGACCTTGAAGAGAAATTCTGGATAGGCTTATCTGACCACTAAAAAGAGAAAAATTAAATAAATTCCCTATTTTTCTGTGTGCAAAATTTCAGTTCCCGGTTTTTTATAATGCGGCATGGAGAGACAGATACCAACCGCAAGCGTATATGGCAATGTTCAATAGATGAACCCCTCAATGACACAGGGCGAGCACAGGCCAGGGAAGCTGCAAATTTTGTTATGAACCTCAGGCCGGATGTTATCGTAAGCAGTGACCTTTCAAGAGCCAGGGAAACTGCCCAGATAGTCGCGAGCTATCTTGATGATGTTGAAATGAGAGTTGAGCCTGGGCTGAGGGAACGGAGTTGTGGCGAAGCAGAAGGGCTAAACACGGACGGGATACAGAAGAAGTTTGGATTTCGCATGGAAATGACCAGCAGTCTGCTGGACAATGTTCCCGGCGCCGAGGCCTATGAACACTTTGCGCAGAGAATCCTTGAAACATTCAACCGCATATATGATGAGACCGGCACTTCCAGAGTACTGGCAGTTTGCCACGGAGGAGTTATGAGAACATTCTACAATGAACAAATTAATCCAGTCCCCTTGGGAATTGTGTTTCACAACTGTGCTATAATAACGACTGCCAGGGAAAATGGCAGATGGAGTATTGTGGACAGGTACAAAACAGATAAAATCTGAAAATTAAAGTTCACAGGGAAGTTCCTGTGTTCATGCAGATAAGAAGAGAAGGCAACAGGATATTTGCAAAGCTGGAAAGCGGCGAGAATGTTCTTGAAATGCTGGAGAAGATTGTCAAGGAACAGAAAGTCAAGAGCGGTGAAATCCTGTGGGCAATCGGTATGATCAAGGGATTGCAGGTGGGATATTTCAATGGCAGGGAATACGAGAAAGAATTATTCAAAGACAACCTCGAAGTTGTGTCCTTCCACGGAAGCATTGCTGAGGGTGATCCAAGATTCCATATCCACAGCGCCTGCGCAGGGAAGAGCCACGGAGTTGTGGGCGGGCACCTCTTTGGCGGAGTTGCAGACCCGCTCCTGGAAGTCAGCATATCCGTTTTCGAGAGCATCAGGGCTGAGAGAAAAGTCAATCCGTTGAGCGGGCTGAAAGAAATAAACCTGATTTGAATCAGAACATGGTTGAAAGGAGCTTCCTGAGCTTCTTGGGATCTCCATTCAACTTCCCAATTATATAGTCCATGTCGGACTCGGTGATCCCGTAGTCTGTGAGCCGTTTCGTCAGTCCGAGGGAGTCAATAAAATTCTCGATGTAGCGTGCAAACCCCTCTGCACATTCTTTAAGGGTTGTTTCCGTGAACCCCAGTTCCCGGGATATTGAGCATATTAACCCTGGATTTTCCCTTGCATACATCATTACAACCTGGGGCAGGGTGATGCAACTTGTTATTCCGTGGGGAACTTCGTACTTTGCGCCAATTATTCTGCCGATTCTATGGCTCAAACCCATGGGTGCATCAAACACCTCAAAATATGAAAACCAGGCTGCAATCTGGCATTCATACCTTGATTCGAGGTTATCAAACCTGAGATTGCTCAGCAGCTTTTTCAGGGAAGAGACTGCAAATGTCCTTGCAACCTCGCTGTTAGGGTTTGAATATATTGTTTCAATTGCGTGGTCCAGTGCCCTTATGCCAGTGGACCTCCACAAAACCTGGGGAGTTTCCATAGCGGCGCGCGGATCAAGGAATACAAAATTTGGGGTTATCTGCCTGTCCCTGACACCGGTCTTCTCTCCGCCAATGGTGTAGCCTGCACTGTGTGAGAATTCGGCAGCAGACAGGGTCGTCGGAATGGCAATATGCCTGATTGAGAGATCATAATAGTACCTCACGACCTTTGCGGCATCTATAACGCTGCCTCCACCTATGGAGATAATTACATCACATTTGTGATTCCGCAGGGTCTCTGTGGCATGTTCAATCTCCTCCATGGGCGAATGCTGGGTTATCTCTTTGAATTCCGTGTATTTTATAGGGAGTTCTGCCACAAGTTCACTGTAAAAAGAATTCCTAGAAACTGACTTGTTGGTGATAATAAGGGCCCGTGTGCTCTTTATTTCTTTGAGCAGAGATGGCAAATCCTTGATGCAGTCTATCCCATGGTATACTTTCTCAGTGGGAAGGTAGTTGTAGATCAAGTGTACCACGATGACATGTATGCTGAATCCTCAATGGCTATGGCTTCCTTTGTGAGCTTCAGGGGCCGGTAGGCTTCAACCATCACTGCAACCTCATCGGTCCCTTCTTTTCCTATCGCACCCTGAACTGCTCCAGGTTGCGGGCCATGTATTAATCCCCTGACGTGAAGTGTCAGGGATCCTTCGGAAATGCCTTTCCTGCTCATAAAATTTCCAGACGAATAAAACAGGACTTCATCTGTGTCTATGTTGCTGTGGTAGTATGAAATGGGTATGGCGCGGGGATGGAAGTCATACTTTCTTGGCAGAAAAGTGCCAACCATGAATGACTTTGAGCTGAAAGTTTCGTGAACAGGTGGAGGTTGGTGCAACCTGCCCACGATTGGAGCCATAAGGGAAACGTTGATGGCCCATGGAAACAGGTAACCATCCCATCCGGCGACATCGAAGGGGTGCTGGTCCCTTGATTCCTCAAGGTAGTAATCGCCGAAGTCCACAAGAACCCTGAAATCACCCTCCTCCAGATTGGGCTTTCCAAGTGTCGGGTGCCGGATATCCCGTGAATAATATGGGGAGCCTTCCTTGATCTGCCCGTAAATGTTCAGGTATCTTGGCGGAATTCCCATTCTTTCCCTGGATTCTACGTAAAAGAATTCTGATCCTTGGCTGCATTTCATCTGGTATGTGGTTCCCTTTGGAATGTGGATGTAATCGCCCCTGCCGAATTTCAGGGTACCCAGGGATGAATTCAGTTCACCCTCTCCCTTCTGCACAAAGAAAAGCTGCTCATTTATGGCACTCCTGAAGAAGTAGCTCATCTGTTCCTTAGGCTTTATGAGCCCCATTTCAACGTCGTCATTGAACATAAGGCAGGTCCTTCCGCTGATAAAATCGCCATGTGGCTTGATCTGGGACCCTTTGAGGTGCCTGTGCCTCAGTTCTTCATCGGAACCATCAGAAAGATGGGGCTTTTCAATCCTTTTTATTGACTTGACCCTTGTTGGTTCCCTCTCATGATACAGAAGAGAATAAGGGCCGTCAAAGCTTTCCTCCCCGAAAAGCTCTTCCTTCAATATGTGAGTTGAGTCATCAAAAGTGTGTCTGCTCTCGGTTGTTATTCCCTGCCTTACGTAGTATACCATCTTTTATCCCTCATACAATGTTTGAGGCAAGCTCGCCGAAAAAGTCTGAACCAAATTTCACAACATCACCTGGTTTGAGCCAGCCGGTCTTTTCCGGTCCATGCTCAAGTATGCATCCGTTTCCCACAGTGCCGCTCATGATGATGTCTCCCGGCCTCAAAGTAACATCTGTGGATGCCCAGGAAATAAGATCAGAAAACGTCCAGTGCATGGTGGACAGGTTGTTCTTCATGAATTCTATCCCATTGAGGTTGACCCATACCTCTGAATTCAGTTTCCCGTTATTGTCAACCATGCTTGCCGCTTCCTCTGCAGTGACAAGGTATCTTCCAAATGAAGTAGCGAAATCCTTGCTCTTTGAAGGGCCGAGCCCTATGGCCATTTCCTTCCTCTGCTGGTCCCTTGCACTCCAGTCGTTCATAAGAACAAAACCGAAAATGTGTTCCCAGGCATCACCTTTTGTGATGTTTCTCCCCTCTTTCCCAATGACTGCTGCGATCTCGAGCTCAAAATCAAGCTCTTTTGTAAAAGATGGCCGGGCAATGTTGCAGTCGCTTGGGTAAAGCGAGGAATTACCTGAATAGTAATAGGCGGGGAATTCGTACCATTCCGCTGGTACCTCCAGCCCCCTTCTTGCCCGGGCATTTCTCACATGATCCTCAAAGGCGTAAAAATCCCTGATCTGGTTCACATGTGGTATGGGCAGGAGATAGGACTTTGGAACAATGTCCTGAAGGGACGCATGCTTTCCCTGTGAAAGAAAGTCCCTGATTTTTTCCATATTCTTCTGAATAATGTAAAAGAAAGATGCCCCCGTATTCTCCATATCGACTCCAGTGATTTCGCTTAGATCGTAATATCTGGAATCGTACAGAATCACTGTTTTTGGACCATCGTCCGTAATAGCCCTTGCTATTTTCATGCCTAAAGGTTTCCCCTTTTTTCCTGTTCCATCTCAATGGATTTGAACAGTTCCCTGAAGTTTCCCTTTCCAAATGAAGTCGCGCCCTTCCTCTGTATGACCTCATAAAAGAAAGTAGGCCTGTCCCCGGTTGGCTTGGTGAAGATCTGAAGAAGGTAACCGTCGTCGTCCCTGTCCACCAGGATATTGAGATTCTGGAGTTCCTCAAACTTTTCATCTATCTTGCCCACCCTGTCGGGAAGGGTCTCGTAGTAACTCGATGGAGTTGAGAGAAATTCCACACCCCTGCTCTTCATATCCGCCACAGTCCTGATAATGTTGTCTGTTTCTATGGCAATGTGCTGTACGCCGGGAGAACTGTAATAATCGAGGTATTCCTGAATCTGTGACTTCTTGAGGCCCAGAGCAGGTTCGTTGATGGGAAATATAATCTTCCTGTCGCCGTACTGCACAACCTTTGACCTGAGTGAGGAATATTCTGTGCTTATGTCCTTGTCATCGAAGCTGAGCAACTGATCGAATCCAAGCCCTTTTATGTAATAATCGACCCATGAATCCATCATCCTGTCTTCGACGTTGCCCACCACGTGGTCGATCTTTTTCAGGCCGACCGGTTTTGCTTTAATGTTCAACTCTTCGTAACCTGCAGGAATATCTGATCCAGCCTCAGAGAAATCGGTAAGCGTGTGTACAGTTTCACCGTAAGTGGCAAGCTCAGCAGTCCGGTAAGTGCCGAAATCACCCTTGATGCTGTTTTCACCTCTAACCTTGACAACGCCCCTTTTCTTGACAAAATCAAGTGTATCCCCTATATTTTCTACTTTCATGGATACGTCTTTGACGCCATCCCCGTGCAGCCTGACGTGATCGGCGATTGGAGACTCATAGTTCAGGAAACTTGTGAAGACAAGCCTTACATTGTTCTGCTGCAAAAGATAGGATACACGGTCCCTGACTCCTGTTTCGGGGCCAGCATAAGCTTTAAGGTCAAACCCCAGCGCATGCTGGTGGTAAAATGCCCACTGCTTTGCCGATCCCACGTAATATTCTACTGCGTTCAGTGAGTCAAAAAGATTCTCGTTACCCATGACTTATCATGAAGCAACGGTTATAAAAAGTTTCCCTGAATACCGTATTTTTGCGTGTCACTGATTAACAAACGCATTTATCATATGCGGATTGCTGACAAATATGCAAACCCATAATTACCCAGTTGAAATTCTTGCAGGAAAGAAGTGAGCAAAGAAATTTACATATCAGTACTTTCGTGCAAATTCAACAATGAGTTCTGGAAATTATCCCGGGAATCCCAGAATGAACTGTTCGGGGAGCTTGAGGAATTTTTTGTGGAGTCCAGGAAGAACCTCATCCACCTTAGAACCTACAGGTCAGTGAGGCATTCCTGCGACCTTCTGGTCTGGCTTTCTTCATCTGAACCTGAAAGGCTCCTGGCTTTCAAGGAAAGCCTCAAGCGTGCACTGAGGGGCCTTGGAGAAGAGAATTACAGCATGCTTTCACTTTACGAACACTCCCCTTACCTCAAAGCGGGTGAAGAACTATCAAAGTCCCTGAATTTTACTCCAATGAAGTATTTTGTGTGTTACCCCATGAACAAGGACCCGGAGTGGTACCTGGTTGATGCCAAAGAAAGGAAAACCATAATGGGTGAGCATATTGCAATGGCCACCTCCAACCCGGAAAACAAGGATATAAGGTCCTATACCACGTATTCATACGGAATTTCAGACCAGGAATTTGTTGTGATGTATGAAACAGATTCACTCTCTGACTGGTCCCATGTTACACAGAAACTGAGGGAAGCCAGGCAGAGGAAATGGATCACAAAGGAATACCCCATTTTTGTGGGGCTTCTCTCTGAGCCATTCAAGTTTTGAAGGTTATGAAATATGGCTGTTGCTGATGAGACCCGTTTGATTATAGTGCGCTATTCTGAAGTTGGCCTGAAGGGAAACAGGGCCAGGAGCATGATGATCAACAAGCTCAGGTCCAATATCTTGGATGGCCTTGACCGTATAGGGGAACGCACAGATTTCACCACAGAGAGGGGAAGAATATTTCTGAGTGGATATTCCACCCAGGAAAATGTTTTTGATGTACTAAGCAGGACCATGGGTGTCAAGAGTTTCTCTCCTGTGGTTTCAATCGTTTACGACCATACGGAGGAGCTCGCTGAGAAAGCGGTTGAGTTATATTCACACATTCTGCCGGGTAAGAAGTTCGCAGTCAGGTCCAGAAGGGCAGGTGGACAGAATTTCACCACCAAGGAACTCAATGTAATCGTTGGCGATGCACTTTACAAGTACTCATCCGGCGTCAACCTGGACGAGCCAGAGGTTGAAGTAAACATAGAGGTGAGAAACAACAGGGCATATTTTTACACCGATGTCCGCAAAGGCCCCGGTGGGCTTCCTTTGGGATCTGAAGCCCCAATGGTGGCACTGATGTCAGGTGGCATTGATTCTCCTGTAGCAGCATGGATGATAATGAAAAGGGGGTCGCCTGTGGACTTTGTATTCATGTCCCTGTCACACCCAATTGATACAGTGGAATTTCTGAGAGCAGCTTACGTTCTGATAAAGGACTGGGCGCTGGGTTACAACCCTACGGTACACATAATTGATGGAAAGCCGCTTGTCGAACTCCTGGTTCTATCCCACAAAATCAAGATACCGGGTGTCACATACAAGCGTATCCTTTACAGCCTTGCCCTGGCAATTTCAGCTGAAAGGGGGGCATATGGAATCATAACTGGAGAATCCCTCGGGCAGGTATCATCTCAGACACCACAGAATCTGCTTGCCATCAACCATGGAATTGACATTCCCGTTTATCGCCCCCTGATTGGGATGGATAAGGATGAAATATCTGATATGGGACGGAATATAGGCACATTTCCGCTTACCAGCAAGGGTGAGTTCTGTGCCCTGTTCTCACAGACCGTCGTGCTCAATGCATCGGCGGATGACATTGACAGGGACATGGAAAGTTATGACATCCAGGAAAAGCTTCTGAAGAACAGGATAATTCTCAAGGGAAATGAAGTTGGGGAATATCTCAGGAACCTTTCTGATGAAGATTTTGAGATCACAAAGCTTCCCGATAATTCAATTGTTGTGGACCTCAGAAGCAAACTGAGCTACAATGAGTGGCACTATGGCGACGCCATCAATTCCGGATTGGGCGGGGTCAGGAATATCATCGAGGAGAACGGCAGGGACAAGATCTATGTTTTCTACTGCCAGAAAGGGCTTCAGAGTGCGTACGCTGCCAGTGAGGCCAGGAACCTGGGTGCACGCTCTTATTACACTTCATCTGAAAAGATCAGGAAAATGAAGTAAAGCCCTTGCAATAACAGTTTAGTACGAGGCGCCAATATAATATTGTTCCAAATGCCCGTGCTCAACAACAGACCTTTGCTGAAAACAGCCAATTCCCATAAAGCAAGATTTCAAGTCATATATGACGGGGCATGTGGCGTCTGCAATGCATCTGTGGGCTTTCTTAGACACATAGATTTCCTGCACCAGTATTCCTACCTGACACTACAGTCGTATTCCAAAACATACGACTCCAGAATACCGCTTGAATATCTCCAGGATAGCATCCATGTCATTGACTTCCAGAGAAATGAAACCACAACCGGAATGAAAGGGGTTTCTCGGCTATTGCTGCACTCTCCGCCTGCTTTTCCTTTGTATCTCACTGTGGTGCTATTGAGATACCTTGCCATAGCTGATCCCCTGTACATGTGGATATCTGCCTCCAGGTACGTTCTTTCCCGAAATTTAATTCATCGCTGAAATTTTACAAATACCTTTCCCTTTCCAAATAGTATTTCCCGCTAATGCCTGATGAAAAAAAATTATTTCTCATATTCTGCAGTAAATATATATTCGTATCAAGTCTCTAACAATTGAGGAACTTGGAAGATAGCAACAAATCTGGAAACGAGAATTACAAATTGCTTCTTGACAAACTCAAACTGGATATCAAAACCACTATTGCGCCTGCCAAAGGAAGTGAAACCTACCTGGCGGCTCTGAAGAGCGAA
This sequence comes from Thermoplasmatota archaeon, assembly GCA_023488885.1. Classification (GTDB taxonomy): domain Archaea; phylum Thermoplasmatota; class Thermoplasmata; order Thermoplasmatales; family Thermoplasmataceae; genus JAJZOM01. The sequence continues at coordinate 32,863 of JAMDDH010000028.1, forward strand.
ATACTGGAAACCCCGGATCCTGATATTAGGGCCTTTGTCAGCCTTATTTCATCCGGAAGGAGGAGAAAGCCCAGAAAGCTCTTCATTGTGGCAGCCGGACAGATGGCATTCTCATCGATCCTTCTGTTCATGGGGCTTGTGCTCATTTTTCCCACTTTCTTCTATTACGCCAACCCGGAAGTGATCCTGAACTACTTTGGCTCGTATATTGTATCTGTGCCACCTGATTCCATTGAGTCCACTGTGATATTGGCTGTGGATTTCATCATCTCGGTAATAATGCTTCTCTCTGCTTTCCAGATCATAAGGTTTGCGTCTGATAACATGAAGGAAGCGGGACTTACCGTGACTGATGCCAATTGAGAGTCAGCCAGAGCATAAACAATTCCATTGTAAAGGCCTTCAAGCTCATCACTACCATAGTGGGAGCGCTTTTCATCTTTATTTCCGTAACTATGATCTATGCAATTTTCGTTCATAACGGAAGCCCGTCCACAGCAAGGTTTTCTGGCAATACTGAGATCATAGCTGCCATTGCATCCATTGTCACCGGGATCACACTCATCTCCATAGCACCTGAGTCTTTCAGGGTCAAATTAAGGCACCCTCCGTCCAGGCCCAAGATGAAGCCAACCTACGGATTCATGACCCTTCTTGCAATTGGAATAGGAGCCACAATCGGTTCCCCTTTGTTCATTATTCTCCCTGTCAACATAGTGCAATACGCATTCGTTTCAACCGTATCCCTTGTTATAGCCGGTGTGGTTTCTTACCTGATTTCAAGAATTTACTCCGGCATGTACAGTTATTCGGTTCAAAACCACCTGGACGTGGTTGGCGGACCGGGATTTGTAAAAATGGTAACAAGGGAGAAGTCCCTGAGGTATTTCATCACCAGGTTCTCCATGTGGGTAGCAAATACTTCCCTGGCGGCCTTTTCAGCAATTTTTCTTTTCACGTTCACCTTTTCAACCCTCCCTGCAATTCTATCCAGCATCGGCATGCCAGCTATATGGGCCACTGCCACTGATTCATTGATCATAGGGCTCTTTGCGATCTGGTTCGTAATCAACGCATTCTTTGAAAGAAGGTATCTCAAAGCCATCGGATACGCACAGGTTGTCATGATCATTGCCATTGTTATTCTTATTCTCTATCAGGGTTTTTCACTGGGTATTGTGGGAAACTGGAATTTCTCCGGATTTTTCTCCTATAGTACCGGGAATATACCATTTGAAATACTGGAAAATACGGGGTTTCTGTTTATCCTTTTTTTCGGCTTCCAGGAGATCCAGGCCATGGTGAGGGAGTCTTTGGACACTTCCGGGATTCCGTTTCTATCAAAAATATTCCACCTGAAGCCTATGCCTAAGGAGAAATACCTGGCGTTCTCCATGCAGGCTACAGTGCTCATTTCTCTCTTAATAATGCTATTCAACTCCCTCACAATCTATTCAGTGCATCCGAACCTCAGCGCACTGAGTGCCTCAACAATCCCTGCGTTTTACGTAGTTTCAGCTGCTCTGGGCCCGAGATTCCAGGTTGTTACCATTGCTGCTTTTCTGCTGTCCACCATAACCACATTTGTGCCTGCCTTCATCGCTGCATCCAGGCATCTTATGTCCCTGGCAGAGGAGGGGTTTTTCCCCAGAGTTGTAAAAAATTCATCCTGGGTTTTTACCGTAGTTCTTATCCTGATTCTGTCGCTGATACAACCGGATTTCCTTGTTAACATAACTGACTTCATGGTTCTAATTGCCCTTGGCTTGATATCGCTTTCACCCCTGTGGCTGAGGAAAATTACCAGAAAGGTCTCCAGGAGTGCAGCAGCGACTTCCCTGGTCGCTTCTGTCATGTGTTTCGTTATTGACCTCCTTCTGTTTCCTGAGAATCCTGATGTAGTATTGCTTGGAGTGGTTGCCATCGTACTGAGTTTCATGATGTATGACATAATCTCCACGGGGACCATCGGGCTTCAGGTGTTCGTGATCTTTTTCGATCTGGTTGGGTTCCTCATGGTGAGTGCTTTTCCCACCGAGATTGCGCTGGCAGTTCCAGCATTCCTGCATTCGATCACGGGAAGGGTAATATTGCCTGACTATGATCTAAGATTCCTGCTTCTAATTGGTGCATTCACCGTTTTCATAAATGTCATTATGGATATATTCGTCATTGAGAGAACTGGCTACACTCATAGAAATGCCTGATCAGGTTCCGGGCAATCTCCAGCCTGACTGCACCTTTTCCCTCATTTTTGAAGCCTCCCCAAAAGCAATGTCAACCGCCTCCTTTGGATTGCTGGCTCTGAAGACCATGCCATCCTCCGGTTTCCTTCTTTCCAGCGGGAGGTCCCCAAGTATCACTACGGACTTTCCCTCTGAAAGAGCAAATGTCGCCTCAGAAAGTGTTCCAGTGGAGCCGTCCACCGATATGAGTGCCTCGGATGCCCTGACAATCAGGACATTTCTGGCAAAGCCAAGGCCAGTGGGCATCTTCACGGTAAGATGGCCATTCCCGGTTGACATGTCCATTGCGGGAAGAATTCCGACAATTATTCCATTTGCCCCTTTTACGCCATTGGCAACCCATTCCATGACTCCTGTGGTGCCACCACAGAATACAGTTGCTTTCCTTTCTGCAAGCAACTTCCCGAGCTCAATGGACATTTCACGGTACTTTTCTTCTGCGTTGCCACCTCCAATAACCCCTATGTTATACATTTCAGCTTGATTCCCCGGCGTTATTGCCCCATGGTAATTAACTTCAGGGTGTGCTTGCCTATCTTGCCATCTTTTATGTTGAATTCAACGTTTCTGGATTCTGCCAGTTTTTCCAGGCTTTCAAACCCGCTTTCCCTTACTGCCCTTTCAATCTGTTCCCTGTGGTCGCCTATGCTGACGAACTCGTTTTCAAAAAAAGTCGCCATCCAGATTCCCATAACTCTACTCAATTCTGAAATTGGGTCCTTTGCATCTTCGACCCTAATGTCCATGTAAATATCTGATCCTTCCTCGAAGTGTTCGTTTTCCGATACCACGAGTATACATGCGCTCTGCCTGCCCCTTCTGTCTCCACCCTGCCTCTCTGCAGCAAATAGGGCAGCCAGTATGCGGTCCTCCAGTTTTCCTTCCCTTGACATTTCCTGCGACATGCCTTCCAGGACGGATGGGCCAGCCAGGATATTACCCTGTACAGAGAAATTCCTGCCAACGATGTGCCCGGCATAATTCATGCATTCTGAACCGGTGAAGGCGAATGGGGTACCATTGGAATCAACAGCCGCGACCTGGCGCTTCGATGCCATGCTGTCACGGGAAGTAAGCGATTCAATGGCCTCTCTGGAATTGTGTGTTCTCAGCATATCAAGACCTTCTGGCCCATAAGTGTAATTTGCATAGGACTGGGTCGCAATGCAGCCGACTCCGGCTTTCGCCCACGGCACAACAGAGCCAACAGATAGAAAACGGCTCGCCACGCCGACACCCCACTTCTTTTCATTAGGATCATAAGATACAACAGAAAATGTCACGAATAAAAAAAGGGGAAAGAGGGGATTAATTTTTCCTTTCGTTGACATTATCAAGATTTAGTTGACGTGTGCGGGCCATCGGTTTCAGCGCTTCGTGATTCCATCTGTCTCCTGCCGCTCAGTTACCTGTACCTATAAGTTATGCACAAATGGGCACAGAAATAGTAACTTTCATATGACATAGCATTCTGGCACATTATTGAGAGCAATCAAGTCTGTCACCCAATCCTATGCGCCTTCCCGGAGGATCATGGATTTCATGGACATATTCACCTCAATCATGAATGATGCTATCGATGTGGCAATAAAGAAGAACCTCACATCCGAAGGATCGATCTCAAGGGAAATCTATCCTCTCGTGAAGGATCTTCCCATCCCATCATACTATATTCCTCCCGCCATCACAAAGGCAACAGCCATGGTGAAGAACTACCGCAAGTCCGTGAGAAGGGAGGAGATGAGAGCGAAGCAGAAGAAGAATGGTGGTTCGAAGCCCAAACGCAAGCCTAGGAACATCAAGATTCCTCACGTGGACAGGCGGATGCTTGCCTCACATTATGGATTCCGCATAAAAGATGATAACATGATCATTCCCGCCTCCACGGAGAAATACGGCAGGGAACATGAAACCATAAGGCTTAACCGCCATGTTTCCTCTTTGATCAACAGGAATGGAATCCATGCCAGGTCATTCACCCTCACCCCTCATATGCTTTCAATATCCATTGAGAGGATTCCTGAGACGATTGAGTGTGACTCGACCGCCGGCATCGACCGCAACCTGCGCAATGTAACGGTCGGGAACGAACTCCACCAGGAATCCTATGATCTCTCGGAAATTGTCAGGATCAAGCAGAGATACCGCAACAGGGCTTCACATCCAATGAGAAACGACCGCAGGATCCAGGAAAAGATAAGGGAAAAATACGGGAGGAGGGAGAGGAACAGGACCAATGCCATCCTCCATGATAAGTCGAAAGAGATCGTGAATGCATGCATCTCATACAGGGAAGAGCCTGTGCTTGAAGACATTAGACACATAAACAGGATGACATACAGGGGAGACAGAACAGGCCCTGGCCACAGGCATCTCATGCACAGTGCATTCCCTTACGGAAGATTAGCATCCATGATCAAATACAAGGCTGAATGGGAAGGCCTTCCCGTGATCCAGTTGACACGCCAGGAAACATACGGTACAAGCAGCAGATGCTCGGAATGTGGGTCACTTACCCGAAAGAGCGGACGCATGTTACACTGCGAATCCTGTGACATATGGATCAACAGGGACATCAATGCATGCATATCTCAGGCAAAACGGGGCCGCACCAGGCTTGTGCGATCCCTCCTGAGGGAGAAAGGCCCGCCAGTTGAAGCTGTGAACCAGTTCAAAGATGGGGAGCAGATGGCGGGAAGTCATATCCCATCAACGGGATCTTGACAGAGTCCTTTCTTCCGCAGATTTTCCGGGAATTTCCTTATGGATAAGCGATGGTGGCACTTCCTTTGGCTGGGACTGCAGCTTCTTTTTTATTTTCCTTGACCTTGCCGACACTGCTACCAGTGCAATAATAAGTACCAGTATGACCAGAAGGACACCAATATTGAGGGGAGTGAATGTAAAATTC
>JAMDDH010000043.1 GCA_023488885.1 Thermoplasmatota archaeon
TCACCATACGGCTTCTATACGCCACAGGAGAAACAACACAACCCGTAACCCTAGGAATAGACTCCGGCTACAGATATATCGGATTCTCCGCCGTAACTGAAAAGGCGGAACTGATCTCCGGCGAAGCCATAATACGAACCGACATACCAAAGCTGAACCTGGAAAAGGCAATGTATCGCAGGAGCAGGAGAAACAAATTATGGTACCGCAAACCAAGATTCATGAACAGGGGAAACAACAAAGAAGGATGGTTCGCACCCAGCATAGAGCATAAACTCCAGACTCACATAAGGCTTATTGAGAAACTGAAGAAAATCATCCCCGTATCGGGAATAGTGATAGAGGTGGCATCATTCGACACACTGAAGATGATTAATCCTGAGATCACCGGAATAGAATACCAGCAGGGAGAACTCCAGGGATACGAAATAAGGGAATACCTGCTTGAGAAATTCCACCGTACATGCGTATACTGCGGAAAGAAAAACATACAGATTGAAATAGAACACATAATACCGAAATCGAGAGGCGGTCCTGACACTGTTGATAACCTTGCAATCTCCTGCCATGAATGCAACCAGGAGAAGAACAACCTCACGGCAGAGGAGTTCGGTCACCCCGAACTGTTGAAGAAGGCATCAATGCCATTGAGACAGGCTGCCTTCATGAATAATGTGAGATGGAAGATTGCGAATATTCTCAATTCCGAAACAACATACGGTTTCATCACCAAGAGAAACCGTATTTCTCTCGGACTCGAGAAGAGTCATGCAAACGATGCCTTTGTAATAGCAGGGGGAACCACACAGGCAAGATCAATTCCATGTGAGGTGAAACAGAGAAGGAGGAATAACCGATCTCTCCAGGTTAACAGGAAGGGATTCAGGCCGTCAATAAGAAGGAGAAGATACGGATTCCAGCCAGGAGACACAGTTGCGAACAAAGGGAGAAAATTGAAGATAGCAGGTTCCTTTAATTACGGAAAATACCTGTGGATAGATCAGGATGGAATGGACGAGACGCGTAAACGGAGATACATTAAGGCGGCAGATGCAAGACTTGTCAGGTACAGGAGAGGATTATCATTTGAATGATCAACGAGGAAGTGACAAGGTCCCAACCGAGAAAACATTTAATAGCAAAACAAAATGCTGCTTAAGTTATCTTTTGAAGGATGTGACTTAATGGATCAAAAATTACATACTGGAACAACGACAGTGGCAATCACGGTAAAAGATGCTGTGGTAATGGCGACAGATAGAAGAGTTACCATGGATCATTTTATCATGCACAAGGACGGTAAGAAATTACATCAGATAGATACCCATGCAGCAATGACGATAGCAGGTCTGGTGGGTGATGCTCAGGTCCTCGTTAGATACATGTCTGCGGAGCTTGAAATCTACAGGCTTCAGAGAAGAGTTAATATGCCGATTGAAGCTGCTGCGACACTTCTATCAAACATCCTGAATCAATCAAAGTTCTATCCATACATGGTTCAGATACTGGTTGCCGGTTATGACAAAGCTCCGCACATTTTCTCGGTTGATGCAGCCGGTGGATCTGTTGAGGACATTTATGCCAGCACCGGTTCAGGTTCACCATTTGTCTATGGTGTACTGGAAAACGGCTTTAAAAGAGATATGAGTGTTGACGAGGGAGTAGAACTTGTCATAAGAGCAGTATCTGCAGCAAAACAGAGAGATTCCGCTTCTGGCGGCTTCATTGATGTTGCGGTAATTGATCAGAAGAACGGTTTCCGGCAACTTTCAGAAGATGAAGTCGCAAATAAAATAAATAAATATAAATTAACACTATAAATTCACCAATCACATTATAAATTTATTTGGGGAGCGCCCTATAATGTCTTTTAGAGATTACCTTTCGGAAGCCAGAACTATATTCGATCGCCTCTATCCTGAGAATCAGATCACTGCGGTAGACTATGAGGGTCCTACAATCGTGGTGTACACAACGAATCAGGAGTTATTTTCCAGGAGGGATGATATTGCAAAACAGATAGCCCAGGAAATGAGAAGAAGAATTGCCATAAGACCTGATCCATCAATCCTTTCACCGGAAGATGAGGCAAGAGCAATCATTGAACAACTTATTCCAGAATCTGCCGGATTCAAAGATCTTTACTTTGAGTCAGATACAGGCGAAGTTATCATAGAGGTTGAAGAACCAACGGTTATTACCTCAAGAGATTCTGAATACATTATCGGCATAAAGGAACAGACTAAATGGTCACCAAGAATAGTGAGAGCCCCGCCAATGCACTCCAGGACAGTTAAGGAAATGAGAGAATTCCTCAGAGATGTTAAGCAGGAGAGAAAGGTTTTCCTGCACAACCTTGGAGAAAAACTCAACATACCTACAATGCCTGGGGAGACATGGGTCAGGGTTACCGCGCTTGGTGGACACAGAGAAGTTGGCAGGAGTGCGACCTTAATCTCGACGAACAACTCGAAAGTACTCGTAGACTGCGGAATGATGAATATTAACGACGTTGAGGAACAGCCCTGGGCAGGAGCCCCATATCTCTATGTCCCCGAAATTCAGCCTTTTAGCTCATTAGATGCAGTAATACTAACCCACGCCCATCTCGATCATTCCGGCCTGTTACCCATACTGTACAAATACGGTTATGAAGGACCGGTGTACATGACTCCTCCAACCAGGGATCTCTCCGCATTGCTGCAGAACGATTACATCAAGGTAGCTCATGCCGAGGGCCACAAAGGGCCATACGAATCCAAACATGTTAGGGAGGCGCTGAAACGGTCCATTGTTCTCCGTTATAACGAGACAACAGACATAACCCGGGATATTAGACTCACTTTCTATAATGCGGGACACATTCTTGGATCAGCCTCTGTCCATCTCCATATAGGTGAGGGCTTATATAATGTGGTTCTCAGTGGAGATGTTAAATTCGAGAAGACGTGGTTGTTCAATCCCGCCAATAATAAGTTTCCAAGGGCAGAAACTTTCATGACGGAATCCACCTACGCAGGAAGGGATGATTATCATCACCCAAGAGCAGAAGCATCGAATAATTTTGTGGACATTATAAACCGGACATTTGAACGTGGCGGTTCTGTACTGGTACCAGTTTTTGCTGTAGGCAGGAGTCAGGAGGTTATGCTGGTTCTTGAGGAGGCGGTTAGGATGGGCAAAATCAAGGAAGTTCCTGTGTATCTTGACGGAATGATTATGGAAGCTACAGCTATTCACGCAGCTTATCCGGAATATCTGAACAAAAATCTCAGGGAATCAATTATGTTCAAGCGTGAGAATCCATTTTTGAGCCCTATATTCCAGAAGGTCGAGACAAAACAGCAACGGCAGGAAATATGCGATTCGGGGGAGAACAAGATCGTTCTCGCAACCTCTGGAATGATGAGTGGCGGTCCTGTAATGGAATATTTCAAGACATGGGTAACATCCCCGGAAAATTCTCTGGTATTTGTCGGTTACCAGGCAGACGGCACCATGGGTCGCAGAATCCAGAGAGGAATGGATGAAATAACCCTGTCTGAAAATGGCAGGCAGACCAAGTTCCAGGTTAAGATGGCCATAGAGACTTCTGAGGGATTCTCAGGTCACTCCGATAAGAGACAGTTGTTATCCTACATCGCCACAATGCAGCCCATGCCCAAGAAGATACTCGTCAATCACGGCGACGGGGAAAAGGCAGCAGAATTCGCAAGACTTATCCGGTCAAAGTTCGGCGTAGATACCGTTGCCCTGAGGAATCTTGAAACTGTAAGACTTTATTGATTTTGGCTCAAAAAAAATTAAAGGGGAAAATCTCCCTCGGGAGATACTTTTTTCCAGTCTTCCAGGAATCTTTTCAGCCCTTCATCAGTCTTTGGATGAGAAGGCAGTTTCCTCAGAACGTCAAAGGGAAGAGTCACGACATCGGCACCTATCACAGCTGACCGCAATACGTGGACAGGATTCCTGATGGATGCCACCAGTATCTTTGTGGATATTCCATAATTTACAAATATTGTCTTGATCTGGTCAATAATCTGCATGCCGTCCTCTCCAGTGTCATCGAGCCTCCCAACAAACGGCGAGACGTATTCAGCACCACTTTTTGCTGCCAGGAGTGCCTGAATCGGATTGAAGATAAGCGTACAGTTAACTGGGATCCTCTTTTCCTTCAGGGTCTTAATTGCTTTGAGCCCGTCAAGAGTCATTGGAATCTTGACGACCGCATTGGATCCAAGCTGACTTACCTTCAAGGCCTGCTTCATCATGTTCTCGTAATCGGTTGCCACAACTTCAACGCTCACCGGGCCAGGAGTTATCTGTAGTATCTCCTTGATAACTTCTACAAAAGTTTTGCCCTTTCCGGCTTCCTTTGCGGCTAACGTTGGGTTCGTGGTCACTCCGTCCACAAGACCCAGCTCGACTCCCTCTCTAATCTCGTCTACATTAGAAGTATCTAGGAAAATCTTCATATTTTATCCCTCTGAAACATGTTTCTGTCAACTTCACAATATCCTCAACACCCATATGAAAATATTCAAAAAGTTCCCATGACTTACCGGATTTCCCAAAGGTATCCTTCATGCCAAGACGCCATACGGGCACAGGATATTCCTCGGCTGTTATCTCCGAGACCCTGCTTCCCAGCCCGTTGTATATAGAATGTTCCTCTACCGTGACAATTTTCCCAGTTTCCTTTGCGGCCTTAACTATTGCGTTTCTGTCTATAGGTTTTATTGATGACATGTTTATGACTCTGGCATCGATGCCCTTTGCCTTGAGGTTTTCTGCAGCCTGAAGAGCAAATGACACCATTGCCCCCATCCCGATGATAGTTATGTCGTCTCCATCCTTGAAAGTTGTTGAAAAGCCAGGTCTGAATTCGTAGTCTTTCTCGTTCAGCACCGGAAACTTCTCACGGGTAAGGCGCACGTAATTAGGTCCTTTTCCACCCTCGGCAAGATAGTCGATAACGCTCCTTGTTTCTATCGAATCCACGGGAACTGTCACCTTCATGTGCGGGAGTCCCGACATGATTCCGACGTCTTCCACAATCTGATGGGTTGCACCGTCTTCTCCCACCGTAAGACCTGCGTGCGTGACAACGAAGTTAACGTCGAGATTGTTGTAGCAGACGGACTGCCTCATCTGTTCATAAGTCCTCATAAGGAAAACCGCAAAGGTTGATACGAATACCTTCTTGCCGCTAAGTGCGAGTCCTGCAGCCGTTGTGACCATTGATTGCTCGGCTATCCCCATGTTAAAGAACCGGTCCGGGAATACCTTGCCAAAAGTCGCGGTCTTTGTGGACGTGGATAAATCCGCATCAAGTACAACCAGTTCCTTATATTTCTCTCCGAGTATCCTGAGTTCCTCTCCGTAAGTTTCCCGAAGGCTTTCTGTCAACTGGCTCATTCTTCGTCATCTCCAGAAAGTTCATTAAGTGCCTTCCTGTACTCTTCCTCGGATGCCGGCGGAGCCCCATGGTATTTTGGATTGTTTTCCATATAACTTACCCCCTTTCCTTTGACAGTATTTGCCAGGATAAGTGATGGTTTGTCCCTGGAAAGTTTGGCTTCTTCCACAGCAGATATTATCTGATCATAATCGTGGCCGTCGATTTCTATAACGTTCCAGCCGAAACTGCGCACCATCTGTGCTATGTCACCGAGAGGCATCACATCCTTTGTGAAGCCGTCGAGTTGGATGTTGTTTCGGTCAAGTATGGCAATGAGGTTGTTCAATTTGTACTTTGAGGCAGCCATCATCGATTCCCATACGTTTCCCTCCTCAATCTCGCCGTCACCGAGGATAACAAAAACCCTGTAACTTTTTGTATCGAGTTTGCACGCGATTGCCATTCCAACCCCTATACCCAGGCCCTGCCCAAGTGATCCTGTTGAAGCTTCTACACCGGGAACGCCTTTATGCACGTGCCCTTCAAGTTTTGAGTTCAGTTTTCTGAAACCTTCCAGAAGAATCTCGGGAAAATATCCCCTGAGAGAAAGGGTTGCGTAAAGCCCGGGAGAGGCATGACCCTTACTCATCACCAGACGATCTCTGTCTGGGTCATTTGGGTTTAGGGGATTCACATTCATTTCCCTGAAATAAAGGACAGCCAATACATCGGCAATGCTCAGAGAGCCACCAGGGTGACCACTCCTGGCAGAGTATACCATCTCTATGACTTTCTTCCTTATTGCAGTAGCTATGTTCTTCATGTCAGAAACAGAGTATTGTTCCATTAACTTTTCACCGGAATCACCGTCACCTGCCTGTAGATTCTCGCTTTTACAGGCATGCAAGGTTACACCGCGGTATTTTATATACGATTAAAAATGTTTTTTAATTTGAAGTGCAACATGTTATGCACGATAATCAGGCAACAAAATCTATGCCGCTTCCCGAATCTGCATTATCGAATTTTGGTAGATTACTCGAACTTATGCCTGTGGCGACAATCAGGACTTCTACGTTTCCATCGTATTTTGGATCAACAGTTGCCCCCCATATGATTCTTGTATTCCTGCCTACCTTTTTCCTGACTGCTTCAGCTGCGTTGTTAGTCTCCTCCAACTGAAGGTCCCTGCCACCTGTGACGTTGATAATCACGCCTGTTGCACTGGATAAATCAAAATCGAGGAACGGGGATTTAATGGCCTTCTGTACGGCTTCATCCACCCTTATTCCTGGCTCCCCGCTTGATATTCCCATGCCAATCATTGCCAATCCCGAATTTCTCATTATTGTCCTGAGATCGTTGAAATCGAGGTTGATCAGCCCGGGTTTCGTTACAAGATCCGAAATACCAGTTATTGCCTTCACAATTATTTCATCCGCAAACCTGAACGCCTTTTCCAGCGGTAAATCGGGGACAAGTTCAAGGAGTTTGTCGTTCGGTATTATTATCACTGTATCTGAAGAGCTAATCAATTTCTTCAATCCCCATACAGCATTCTGCATTCTCGTCTTGCCTTCAGAGGAAAATGGGATGGTAACAACTGAGATCGTCAGGGCGCCACTGTCTCTGGATCGTGATGCGATATAATGTGCCGAACCAGTACCGGTTCCACCTCCGAGACCTGCAGTGATGAAAGATATGTCTGTTCCGGATACAAATTTCATGATTTCCTGATCAGATTCCCTGGCCGCCTGTTCTCCGATTCTTGGATCTGCTCCCGATCCAAGTCCCCTTGTCAGGTTCTTCCCCATGAGGATTTTGTTGGATGCCCTTGTTTTTAGCAGATGCGGTGCGTCCGTGTTGCATGCAATCATCGTGGCACCGTTTATGCCCTCCTTCATCAGCCTGTTAATAGTATTTGACCCGGCACCGCCGGCGCCGAATATCCTGATCTTTACCCTCAATTGTTCAAGATATCTCTGAAGTTCCTCATCCGATGTGCTGAAATTGTCGTCCTGATCATCAAAATCTGGAAAAACTGATGAACTCATATTCCAAAAAAGATAGCACAAAACAAGTATTAAGATTTCTGAGTTTCATCGGGTGTTCCATTTCTTGCCTTTCCAGAATGTCAGAAGACCGTAGATAGTAGTAATGAACAGTATTGCCATTGCGAGTCCACCATATGCAAGTGTCTTGAGTCGTTCTCCCCTCATCCTGTACGCCACTGATGACAGGAATATAGATGTGCCTCCGATGTTGGCAAGGAATAACGCCATTTTTGTGTAAAGTATGTAGTCCACGTCAGAATGTCTCAGGAGGAAAACGTCATGGATGAGATTTATGTACTGGAGCGATGCGTGATGAATCATCATGAAATGCGTGAGCCTGAATATTCCAAAAGCGAGCGCGATGATCGGTAGAAGGTAAGTATAAACCAGTTCGAAAGTGTAAAACCAGCCAGCTTTCATGGCAGTTCCTTCTTTGAGTTCCTTCGCAAACTTTATCCAGTTTGACCTGGCCCATCTTGAGTGTTGCTTGATAAATTTCCCGAAATTCTCCGGAGGATACACCTCAACTTTTGTGTTGTAATCCTTTACTGCCTTGTAATCATTTTTTATCAGGTAATCTGTGAGAAGCCAGTCCTCGCCAAGAAGAGTCGGTTTTCCAAGAACTTTAAATTCCGCAAATTCCTTGGACAAAATGAATGGCTTTATGATATCGGTTTTGAACATGACGCATGCCCCGTCAAGATTCAGGACACTTCCATGTGCAGACATGGCTCTGAAAACAACTTCTCTGGCTCTTTCAATAAATTCCTGGCAGTATGCTATAGCCGTACCAGTTGGTTTGATAGACAGATTCGCACCAACTCCGCCAACCCCTTCAGTAAAGTTGGACATCATGCTTTTTACGGCATTGGGAGGCAGTACAGTATCGCTGTCCATGAGCATAAGGAAAGGAGTATCGATATAATCCATTGACTTCACGATCGCTTTCTTTTGTCCGGATCTCACCGGTTGATGAATGAAAAGTCCGCCTCGTTCTTCCACTATTGTCTTGTAGGGTTCATAGCTGGAATCCCCGACAACAACAAACTTGCATCCCTGCATCTTGACTGAATCAATAGATTCCCTGAAAATTTCAATTTTCTCATTGTAGACTGGCATGGCGATAGTTATCTTTGACGGATCTACGATGTCTGGATTGATCTTTGAGGAGAAACGTATTGAACTGAATGAGTTTAAAATGTAATAAATAAAAGATATCGCCGTGAGTGTGGCAATACTTATTAGGAAGATTAAATAGAACACGGCTACTTATTTTAGGGCGATATTAATTCTTATTGGTTCAGAAAAACGCATCTCAGCGAAATTTGGAGCGTACATAATATATCCACCCATTACATTTTCCAGAAATGAAAATTCTTGTTACAGGCCACAAAGGATTCATAGGATCACAGATATTTTCTAATCTGAAATCAAACGGATTTGATGTGACTGGCATTGATCTGGACGATAAACTAGTTGACGCCAAGTATGATTATATCGTACACATGGGGGCACGTACACTGATAAGGAATTCCAGGGAGAAACCTTTTGAGTATTTCAGAGACAACATGGTTCTATCGCTTCAGATGCTGGAAATCTCCAGAAAGTACGGTTCCGTTATAATTTATCCAACTTCAGGATCTGTGAGCGAAGCCACCAATCCTTATTCACTGGCAAAGAAACAGATAGTTGAGTGGATAGAGCTTTATCGGAACCTCTACGGCATCAGGCGACACGTCCTCAAATTTTACAATATTTACGGTCCAACGAGCCGAAAGGGAGCGGTTTATCTGTTCTGCAATGCAGCGCTTAATGATCTTCCTGCGATCATATACGGCGATGGATCGCATATAAGGGACTTCATCCATGTTGAAGACGTTGTCAGGACCATAAGGATGATCATAGACGGGAAAATACCAGAAGGACATCATGAGGTTGGAACTGGGAGGGGCACCTCTGTTATGCAGCTTCTTCACATGGTCGAAGAACAGACCGGGAAAAAGCTTTCCGTAAAGTACGAGGACTATATACTGTCAGAAGCGGACAGGCTTGTTGCTGGTAATCCAATAATAAATGATCCCATCCCGCTTGAAAGGGGCATTAATGAGGTTCTGAAGGAGCTGAAAAAAGAGAAATCAGGGGTTGCCTAATTTCAATCTGAGAACCTTCTTGTCTATTTTTCCAGTGCTGGTTTTCTCAAATGCCTCAACGGGGACAAATTCATCTGGTATCCAGAACTTGGCGATCCTGCCGGAATTCACGTAATTGGTGAGGTGATCTACCATTTTCTTTGAATCTATCACTTTAAGGCCGGAGACAAAAGCTACCGGTCTCTCACCCCATTTGCTATCATGTTTTCCAACTACAGCAACTTCATTGACCCCCGGGAACGTACTAATAATATCTTCCAGTATTATTGTGGGTATGAATTCACCACCTGACTTAACTGCATCCTTCTCTCTGTCGACTATTGACAGATAACCGTATTCGTCCACCACGGCCAGGTCTCCCGTGTGCATCCAGTTGTCTATCCACAGTTTCTTTGTGTTGTTTTCATCTTTTACGTATTCGCTGGTGAGCCAAGGCGCCTGTACTATGATCTCACCGATGCTTTTGGAATCCCATGGGACTTCCTTTCCACTTTTGTCCACCACGCGTAGATCCACAAATGCCACAGGTATTCCTGTTTTTATACGAAACTCGGACTTTTTATCTTCACTTTTTTCAGAGATTTTCCGGTTGTAAGTCCCAAGTGTAAGAATTGGCGCAGTTTCCGACATACCATATCCTGTCGCAACCTCAATTCCGATTTCATGAGCTTTCTGCGCCAATCCCTTTGACAGGGCTCCGCCGCCGATAGTAACTCTCAGGTGCAATTTTGGCAATATGCCTCTGTTCTCACTTACCATCAACAGATAAAGAATAGATGGTACCATCAGGCTGAGACTGACATGCTCCTTCTCCATGATCTTTGGAATCTCGTTGAAGTCATATCTGCCGGGAAGTACGTACTTCATGCCTTTCAATAATGCCGTATAAGGTATCCCCCAGGAATGCACATGAAACATCGGCACCAGAGGCATTATTACATCGGTACTTTTCATATTTATCGGTTCGTCGCCAAGAGAGGCAGCGGAAGCAAGCGTGTGCAGGATGATCTGTCTGTGGGTGAAACTTACTCCCTTGGGCATACCCGTCGTCCCGGAAGTGTAGAAGATTGTCGCAAGATCATTCTCGTTCAATTCTGGCAGTTTTGAATCAGTACCGATTTTATGAAGGTCGTTATAGGAATAGGCGTCCTTTAATGCGATCTTGGAATCAACATTATCGGAAGATACTATCCATTTGTCAACGAAATCAAATAGGGGTATGCTCTTTTCAATCATCGGGACAAATTCATCCCTGATGATTACAAATTTATCATCGGCGTGCTGCATTGTGTAAAAAATCAATTCTGGTGGATATCTTATGTTTACTGTGTGCAACACTCCTCCCGCCAGGGGGACAGCATAATAGGTTTCGAGATAATTTAAAGAATCCCAGTCAAGAACTGCTACCCGATCACCTTTCTTTAAACCGAGTTTTATCAGTCCTCTGGCAATGCCATATACCCTATTCCTGAACTCGGCATAGGAAACGCTAACTTTTCCCTGATATGAAATTACCTGATCAGGGTTGTTGCGAACAGAAGAGCTGAAAATTTTATCTATCGTCAATTGGTAATTGTCCTTAGCCATAGAATCATATGAACAGTCTTAACATTAAGTTTGCCTTCCCAGCTTTGAATGTGTTATTGTTGAAAAGATCCAACTCATGAAACTTTCAGGTATTCGAACACCACACTGGCTGAGTTCAGTTTCAGAGGGGATTTGTTTGTTATATATAGGTTGGAACCAGTATAATTAGCTCTTAAATTATAAGCTGAAAAGTTCCATGAAGATAGTGCCAGGACAGTGCCGTAGTTTTTGCCGCTGTTGTTGAACTGGTTGAAAAATCCATAGTCCCAGGCGTTTGCCAGAGATCCGTTAATGGAATAATTGAGCGTATTGAGTGTTATGTTATGAATTGTGTAGATTTTCCCTCTCAGTGATGCCAGATATCCATTGGAGTAATCAGTATGCCCTGAAGAATTTACAATAAGATTTATGATCTGTGGCTGAACGGCTGACACTGTAACAGAAGAACCGTTGAAACCGTATATTCCCAACTGCAGTCCTAGGCCCCCTGACCCATTGCTGATGCCAAGTGGCAGTGGACCGAGACCGTTTGCAGGTTGCGTAGTCCCGTAAACCTGAAACAGTGTTCCATCCTCGATCGCATAATTAACCGGGGAAACGTATTCCGTGTTCCCCAGAGAATTGATTATTCCCTGAGCAGTAAAGTGGCCGGTGACATTCACTGTTGAGCTAACACCTGTCGAATTAGCCACGCCAATTGTCAGGTCGAAAGTGACAGATGCGTTGAAATCGGGATATTTCGGAATAACGGATACCTCTGTTCCAACAGCCGCGGCAAAAGGAGGAGCACCGTTAATTCCGAGCGGAATATTCTGGCTGACAGTTGATCCTGTACTGAGATCCCCAGAGTGTATCTTTCCAACAAGGCTGTTGAATGCATTTCCAGTCTCGTGCTGATACAGTACCTCGTTGTTTCCGGTTGTTGTCGGTATATACCAAACCAGGAAACTCGTGAATAGAGTTATAAATACGGCAAAAAGGAGTATTGCGCCTACAACCTCTGCAACCGCCCTGTCCTCACCGCGCACTTTTACACGCAACAATCTGTTCCGGTACAATAAGTAATGATATGTTTCACAATACTTAATTTTATACATCGAAGGTCAAGAAAGCTTTTAGAGAATTAAGCCAATATGCTTATGTGTCTATCTCTCCAATCGAATACAGATACGGACGGAACTTAATAAAGAACATATTTTCAGAAGAGTCAAAACTAGCTTATATGCTTCAGGTAGAGAAGGCCCTCTCTCAGGCACAGTCTGAGTTCAATATTATTCCAAGAGAGGCATTTGTTGACATCTCATCAATTGTGGATTCAGGGAAGGTTCAAGTTAAAAGAGTGAGGGAAATTGAAGATGAGATAAAACATGATATCATGGCAGTTGTTAAGGCTCTCTCAGAACAATGCGGTACCGGGCAGAAATATGTACACTTCGGCGTAACCTCCAACGACATAATTGATACTTCGACTGCACTTCAGCTACGTGACTTCTACCATTATCTGCTTGAAGATATGTTGGAACTGCAGAAGTCCATGGAGACTCTAGTACAGAAACACAAAGCTACTGCCATGCTTGGACGTACCCATGGCCAACATGCCAGCCCGATTACCTTTGGGCTCAAGATGGCAGTGTACCTATCGGAGGTAAACAGGCATATTGAGAGACTTCTTGAGGCAAAATGGAGAATTCTGGCAGGAAAAATCATGGGCCCGGTAGGGACAGGTGCTTCGCTTGGCGATGCTGCAATCGAGATTCAGGACAGAGTAATGGAGATACTGGGACTTAAGGCTGAATTAGCCGCTTCCCAAATAGTGACCCGAGACAGGTATATTGAATTTCTTTCTATCCTGAACGGTATTGTAACTTCACTAGAGAAATTTGCTACAGAAATCCGCAATTTGCAAAGACCTGAGCTGGATGAGGTTTCTGAATTCTTTGACACAACCAGGCAGGTAGGTTCCAGTTCAATGCCAAGCAAGGTCAATCCAATAAACTCTGAAAATATAGTGAGTCTTTCCAGGTTTGTTCGAAGTTTGATTCTGCCGGAATACGAAGCAGCAGTGACATGGCATGAAAGAGACCTTACCAACAGTGCCTCTGAACGTTTTTCTTTGCCGTACGCATGTATACTGTCAGATCACGTGATAACGAAGATGACATCTGTATTCAGCAAGTTGATAGTCAATGACAAAAAAATGCTTGAAAACCTGAAGAATGATGACTTCATCCTTTCCGAGCGCTTTGTTTCTGAGCTTACCCTGACCGGCGTGCCAAGGCAGGATGCACATGAAATGGTAAGGAAGGCTTCCATGAATGCACATTCAAAAGGCCTCAGTCTCGTTGAGAGCATGAAAGAAACCGGAATACTCTCCAGATTCCCTGCTGAGAAAATCAAGCGGATAATAGACCCTACGGGATTCACCGGTAGTGCAGGAAGAATTTGCGATGCAGTTTTAAGACAGACAGAATATATTCGTAACAAAGTCAATGAGGGTGTCTGAACTGGATAATTCAAAGGTTGAAAAGTCCCTGAAAGACGAGATCGTGTCGGAACTGACATACGAAGAGAAATCTATATCTGGGCTTCAGAAACGTCTGGAACAGAAGGGAAAAAATACACACAGACTTGTTCTCACAGGTTATCTTGACGCTCTGGTGGACGTAGGTATCCTCAGCGAAAGAGAAATAAAACCGTCCAGGATTTATTCCGTACGGTCAGTTTCTGGAGACGACATATACAACAAGGTCGGAATCGTAGCAAGAATGGTTTCTGATGGAAATGCCGCCGACAATGCACTTGAACTTCTCCATTTTCTCTTCAACAGGCCGATATTTGTCAGAGAAATAGAAAGATGTAACGTCGATCTGCCCAGAGAATACAGGGCAGTCCTGCCATTAAGAAGGAGCGAATACATAGCAAAACTTAACGAACAGGGCATAAACGTTCCACAGTCCAATGTGATGATGGAACCGAAGGGGAGAGATGTATCCAGGCTCTTGAAAATGATGAGAGATCTTATTTTTGTTTCACTGAATCTTGGCAGGTACGTTATGCCAGATCAGGAAGGAACACAGACCACCCTGGACTGATTTACAGCACAACTGCATCATCTATAAGCAGGTATCCGTGGGAACCTTCCCATATCTTTCTTGACTTTTTGATTTCCAGCCGTTTGCCATGTTTCGTTCCAAGAACAAGTGTTTCGTATTCCCCTCCTTCACCGGCTATATTTATTCCAAACTTTGAGTTCCTTCTTTCAAGTTCACCCATAAATTCTCTGTCCAGCAATTTCCCTAGATCATTTATGTCAAATCCTTCAGCGGAGACTGATACAATTATTGCCTGAATACCACGCATAATGATTTCCTCAAGAATCCTCTTCTGATTTTTTCTCCACAGAGGAGAGTAAGAGATTACTCCAGCTTCCGTGCACATTTTTTCAATTCTGGTTTTCTGGTAATCCGACGCAATTGCTCCTGAAATAAGTGCGTCAACCCTTCCGCTGCACATTTTACCGATGTTTTCGAAGAAGTTGTTTTCTGGGACCGGTATCCACTGCACCCCGAGTAGTTCAGCCACAAGATTTGCGATCGCAGCATTTGGGTAGTGGAACATCATGGAAAATTCTTGGGGAATGACGCTTATTGCTCCTTCAATTTCATATCCCTGTTCCATGGCTATCTGAGCGGACAGGAAAGAATCCTTGCCTCCGGAGAGCAGCGCAAAAGCCTTCATTTTTATCCCTTAATGCGTCATTATGGTTTTATATATTTTAGTAATGATCAAAGAGGTAGTTATATGACAGTAAATGTTGGAGAAAAAGCACCAGATTTTAAAGCACTTGATTCAAGCCTAAAAGAGAGAAAACTTGAAGATTACAAAGGTCACAACACAGTCCTTGCCTTCTTCCCCGGAGCGTTTACTTCCGTGTGCACAAAAGAAATGTGTACTTTCAGGGACTCGCTATCCGCGTTTAACAACCTGGATGCGAAAGTCGTCGGCATCAGTGTAGACTCACCATTTTCGCTTGCTGAATTTGGTAAAGTCAACAAATTGAACTTTGATCTTCTCAGTGATTCCGAGAAACAGATAAGCAAATCCTACGGATCGCTGTATGACAGTTTCCTTAACATACCTGGCCTGAGGGCCGCCAAACGGTCTGTTTTTGTTCTTGACAAAAATGGGGTTGTAAGGTTCAAGTGGGTTTCAGAGGATGCCCGTGTCGAGCCTGACTACGAAACCGTGAAAAAGGAAATTCAGAAATTGAAGTAATTTTTTTTGAATGCGGGATTAGATCTTCCTGCCTTAATCCCTTTTTTCTGGTATTTTTTCTATTCTCTGGTTCAGTTGCTGGTCATCATCGTGACTAGTATTCCTGTCCAAGAATTCCTGCTTTGCCGAATCAATAAAATAAAAAAATATACTGGAAATGGATAAACTCGTGTGAATAAAGACATATCAAGGAAACTGATTGCAATTGTTTCATCCTCTAAAAAAAGTCCAGCGGGTTTCACCGAACAGGATTTCGTTACAAGCCTTTCTTTCAAGAAGAATCTCCTTGACCCCGACACTGTCAAGCGATTCATCGAGGTCGCTGCAAACGAGGGTCTCCTTGTAAAGCGCGACAAACTTTACGTACCAAACTTCAGCACTTCCGGAGTGATAGTTCCCCTTGACTTTTCTGTGTCTGGAGAAGAACTGTTTTCTGAATCACTGGAGAGACCACTCGTAGATCGTCTCCTGGAAGCAGTTTCCGCATCTGGCAAAATGACCAAGAAAGAAGCTATAAACAGAGCAAGAGAAGTGTTGAAGTCAGTAAAATATATATCATTCGAAACGGCCCTGCTTTCGGTAATGTCGGATGAGAGTATTGAAATACAGGGTTTCCTGCAGGAACTGAGTGGAAAGTTTAGAAAATAGCTTCACTCTGAATTTAATCTCTGTGCAATCTTGATTGCTTCGTCGACGTTTTCAAGTTCCATTGCTATATCGGACGCAGTGTCATAGATAAACGACAGAGTCTTTTTGAATTCCTTTCTCTCCTTTTTGTTTTTTATCTTTGCACACAATTCGTCGATAAAGCTGATTGCTTCAAGAGCCTGCTTAAGTGCGGTATCCTCTTCACCGGACGCACGTATGAGGCCGATTTTTCCTCTCATCGCTTCAAAATAATTTTCCCAGTCTTCTGTATCCTTAGAAATCTTCAGAACCTGCTCATAAATTTCCATGGCTTCCTTTCTCTCTTTTGCGCTTTCTGATTTCAGTTCAGCGACTGCGTTCAACGCTGTTGATACGAGGAATGGATCATCAATGGACTTTGCCATATCAAATGCCTGCTTGAAGTATCTTTCACTTTCATCTCTTTTTTTGGCGTACATTTCAATGTAACCAAGGTTGAGATAATCCAGTATTTCGAGGTCTTTGTCTCCAGTTTTCTGGTGAATCCTGAGAGAAATTTCTGCGTATTTTTTTGAATTCTCATCATTCTTGCTCTCAAGAGAATTATATGCCTGAGACAGTCTGTACGAGAGATCTGCAGTGTCTTCGTTTTCGTTGTTACCTATTGCTTCAAAGGCTCTGGTGTACTCCCTTATGGCATCCATCACTTTTTCCTTTTGAAGAAGCAGGTCACCATTCTTTATCATGGTCTCTACGTTTTCATCCATCGATTTACCTTCACTGAAATTTAGTCTGTCTATTTATTAGTTCTTTTACGAACTTCGTCAAGAAGTTCTTTAGCTTTTGTCATGCTGATACTGTTTGTGGACACCATGATGCCTGCAATCTGATCTATTTCAGAACCAGACGCCCCTACTGATGCAGCCAGGCTTCTGGCATGCAATGCCATGTGCCCTTTCTGGATACCTTCTGCTGAGAGCGCTCTGATGGCAGAAAAATTCTGAGCAAGACCGGTCGCAGCAAGAATATTTGCAAATTCCATTGAATTGGAAATGTTGAGGATTTTTCTAAATATAGAGGCTTTTTTTACGGTATTGGTTGATCCCCCAACAATGCCGACTGCGATCGGAATCTCAATCTCACCTACGAGATTGCTATCCGAATCTTTGTGGTAGCTCGTCAGCGAAAGATTCCCTGTGAGTTCATGATAAGTATGGGCATTCGCTTCTGCAGATCGCCAGTCATTGAGGGTGGCAAGCAGCACAGCATCTATGCCATTCATTATGCCTTTGTTATGAGTGGCAGCCCGGTATGGATCTACATTTGCCATTTCGTAAGCTGAAATTATTCTTTCAACTATTTCCTCGCCGCCTATTAATTCCTTCCTGAATGTGGCTTTGCTTCTGGAAATTCTATAGGGAGTTAAGTTGCTGAGAATACGGAGATTCGTTTTGCATTGCGCGATTTCCTCGATGTATGGGGCGACCGATTCACACATACTGTTGACTACGTTTGCGCCCATAGCGTCCCTGACATCCACAAGAAGATGAATAATAATCGAGGACCTCCTGTCATTCAGTTTTCGTATCTCTATATCCTTTGCTCCTGCACCCATTGAACTGAGTGTCTTGCTTCGGGAGTTGGCGATTTCAAGTATCGAAGATCTGTGATCAAGTATGGTACGTTTTACTTCCTCATAATTGCCATACTCCATTATCTGTATCTGCCCGATCATGACTGGGTCGGAAGATTCCGATGTGAACCCCCCTGATGCTCTTGCAATCTTGGCTGCGTTGGAACAGGCGGCAATTACTGACGCCTCCTCTATTGCCATTGGTATCAGATAATCCTTTCCGTTGATAAGAAAATTCGGAACTATTCCAACGGGCAACTCAAGCGTTGAAACTACATTCTCAATTAGTCTGTCAGCAAGATCAATTGAAAGAGAACCAGTCTTCATGAGGGATGCCATCTCAGTATCGTCGAGATCAGAGAAGTCCTTCAAGACGCTGAGGCGTTCTTTTATTGACAATTTATGGAATCCTGGAATTTCAGAACTCTTTTCTCCCATCCTGACAGACATGGCAATGCTTTAGATAATTGTTGTTGGAACATTGTGCATTCACATGGAGTACAGTATGGCTTAATTCGATAGTTCATGCACCATTTGTACATACACTATCTTCGAACTCTGAAAATGCTTCGATGCGACTTCGGAAACATATATAATTTCTCTGGCTATGTGACATACTGATGTTAAAGAATCGAAGCATCGTGTCAATCGACGACATCGGTGACAACGAGCTGGACGATATTTTCAAAGCAACTGATGAAATGTCAAACGCCCTAAAGCAGGGCAAAGTCCTGAAATTATTAGACGGAATGGTGATGGCCACATTTTTCTATGAGCCGAGCACCAGAACGCGGCTCTCTTTTGAGAGCGCAATGCATCGTCTGGGTGGTTCTGTCATAAGTGTATCCGAGGCCAAGTCATCCTCCGTATCCAAGGGTGAGACTCTTGCGGATACTGTCAGAATGGCGGAGGGATATGCCGACATTATTGTGATCAGACATCCCATGGAGGGAGCAGCAAAACTTGCATCTCGGTTTTCTTCCAAACCCATAATTAATGCAGGGGATGGTTCTGGCCAGCACCCTACCCAGACCATTCTTGACCTGTATACCATAAAGAGGGAGCTTGGGGAAATTAACGGCAAGGAAATTACCATTGTTGGCGATCTGAGGTACGGGAGAACCGTGCACTCCCTTCTTCTTGCTCTGACAAAATTTGATGTTTCTATTAATCTCGTGTCCCCAGAGATACTGAAAGTGCCTGATCACATACTGTCAAGACTTCCAAAGGGAATCAAGATGAAGGTTGCAAACGATCTCGATAGTGTCATGGAGCATACTGATGTTCTTTACGTGACCAGGATCCAGAAAGAGAGATTTTCTGACCAGACTGAATACCAGAGCGTCATAGGTTCTTATTCAATAGACATGGAAGCGGTTAGCAAGATGAAAGAAGACTCAATAATCATGCACCCGCTTCCAAGAGTGGATGAAATAGCACCTGATGTGGATTCTTCACCGAAAGCAGCTTATTTCCGCCAGGCAGGAAACGGCGTCCCGGTAAGAATGGCACTTGTATCAATGATACTGGGGGGAAAGTAATGGAAAGAACGCTGAAGATTTCTAAAATTAAAGATGGAACAGTAATAGATCATATAC
Source organism: Thermoplasmatota archaeon (assembly GCA_023488885.1). Classification (GTDB taxonomy): domain Archaea; phylum Thermoplasmatota; class Thermoplasmata; order Thermoplasmatales; family Thermoplasmataceae; genus JAJZOM01. Next base: position 19,326 of record JAMDDH010000043.1, read on the forward strand.
CTGCCGGAAAAGCCCTGAAAGTGATGACCATCCTTAAGATGGATGACCGCACAACCAATTCTGTCAGCATTGGAATAAGAGTTCCAAGTGGAAAAATGGGACAAAAAGACGTCATAAAGATCGAGAACAGGGACCTCGAGAAATTCGAAGTTGACAAAATATCGCTTATTGCACCGGAAGCTTCCATAAGCATCGTGAAAGACTATGAAATAACTGAGAAGTTTTCCGTGGAACTCCCTACCAGGTTAATAGGGACAGTGAAATGCCACAATACCGAATGCATCACCAACCTGAAGGAACCGGTCAGCAGTGATTTCCTGCTTATTTCAAAGAAACCAATAGTGATAAGATGCAATTTCTGCGAACGGAATATGAACGAAAAGGAAATAATTAGTAGTTTGTAGATTATGCTGTCAACTGATATTTCATAAGCTCAGAGGCATTGGAAAGTCTGGCGGAAAAGACTTCAATATCTCTGGCGATTCTCAGATTTATTTTTTGTATGGTCTTGTTTCGATCGTAGTTCTTGGATTTGTTGTTTTCTATGAGTTTCTGATTGTCGTAAATGATGACTTCTACACCCGATTCCTTAAGCTTCCTGATTCCCTCATCGGCCAGCTTTCTTCGAGCCATGTCCTCCTTTGAAGGCCTTATTATAACGTTCAAATGACCTATTTTTCTGGAATTCAAAAGCATGGAAAAATTGACATGGAGATTCTGCGCAACATTCCCCCCAAATCCGCTCACCAGAACAAAGGAATTGGATTTTTCTATATTGTTGAGCAACTCCTTTGACATTGACGCCCAGTCATTGTCGCGCTCCATGAAAGTTGTCACTATGCTGGCGCAATCAAGAGGTTCCCTCCAGTTCTCGAAGTTATCCACTTTCTTTCTGTAATCGTACTCTTCCTTGGAAATCAGTGCCACTTTAACCGGATCTGGTTCAGAGATTGATATTTCAACATCTTCCTTTTCCGTAGAGTTGCTTGCAAAGACGCCCCTGTCTTTTACCTGAATTGATCTATAGATGGTTCTCCTTATCTGCAACGGTTTCACGTTTCTCAAAATTCTGTCTCCTGCCTCACCGAAAGCAACAACAACGTTGTCCATCCTTTCCTGATAATATTTTCGAATAAGGCTTCGCAACGCATTTTCCATATATTGAGTTTCAACAGTTTCCATTTCGTTTACACCTTAAAGCTGTTTCAGACTTTCCTTTTTTCTGGAATGATCCTTCAATCTTTCTTGCAAATCCTCGAATTTATCCAGGTCTTCCAGCAGGGAATTGTAACTGAGCATTTTCGCTTCAATGATTTTGTGAAGATCGCCTGATTTTACGGAATCCTCAAGAAGAACTTCTATTACCTCATCCTTCGTCTTGAAGAAGCCTCTCTGAACCAGCGTAGATATTATTGCATCCATATTCTTGCTCAGTCTGATTCCGGTTTCCCCCGGATCAACTATTCCTATGCGAGTCCGGGATATGTAATCCAGAACAGAGTGTCTGATGAATTCAGATCGGCTCCCAAATCGTGGGTTAGTATTGAGAAACTCATCGATCTCCTTCAGATCTTCCTCGGAGATACGAATAGCAAGCTTTGTATCTTTGTTATCAGGAGCCAAATGACTTCCCTTTTACATACTAAATACCATATATAAGCTTTTTTATGTGTATGTACATTTGATGCGAAATGTCATGTCATTTAGTTAATTCTGCATTACGTTATAATACAATATTTTACTATATTATTGATAATAATGACACCTGAAGATGATAGTTTTTTCTGGTAGTATGTAATAACATCGTATATTTTTATTCAATTTATGAAATAGAACATTTCACGGCAAATATCGCAAAGATTGGTATCTAATGGTTGTTGTCGAGAAAAACTCCGATCAAACAAATTTGAACCGATTGGTTTTCCATAGTCGTTGAGGAGATAATCTGTCTAATGTCCCTGCGATGAAACCTCGGTTTGGGGTAACAGAGCCTTGCTGCTTTTCCTCCACTCCCAACGATCTTATAAATAGCATTCTGATTACCTACTATGGATCTTAAAGATTACGAGAGCTTACTCAAGAAAACAGAGAATGTGCTCTCGAAGTCCAATCTTAATCAACAGAGGCTTCAAATCCCTGATCCTGACATAATGCAGGAAGGAAAGGTTACAATTGTCAGAAATTTCATGGACATAGTGGAAGTTGTGAACCGTGACCCTAAGCACATCTCTAAGTTTCTTATGACGGAGTTTGGAATAGGGGTGACGATAAACGGAAAGCGATTGACGATCAACAGGAAAATTTCTGCAGATCAAATTTCTTCCAAGATTAAACAGTATATGGACTCGTATGTTACCTGCTATGAGTGCAACTCCCCGGATACTGAAATCCAGAAAATTGGTAGGACTTACGTTCTTGCGTGCAAAGCATGTGGAGCACAGCACCCGATAAGAATTGCAGCTGACGTTAAATCAGACGATTCGACCATTGAAGAGGGAAAACAATACACTGTTGAAATCACCAAGATTGGTAATTCGGGTGAAGGTAGAGCATTTTACAGAGGTTTTAACATTTTTGTTCCTGGTGTCAAAAAAGGTGAAACCGTGCGAGTTTCAATTAAGAAGTTGAGAAACAACACGGCCATAGCAGAAGTTATTGACCGGGAAAAGGATTTGAATAAGTGAACAGCGGGACTGTTCTCCTGGATTCTAACTCACTTATTTATTCTTTAAAACACAAAGTAGACATCAGGAATCAGTTGTTACTCCTGCCGGAGATCAGTGAAATCTGTGTTCCGTCTTGTGTTCGGGTTGAACTCGATCTCCTTGGCGGGAAGGTTCCGTATTCTAGTGGAGCCAGAACTCTTGCTGAAAAATTCAATAACTTTGAATGCGAAGGCCCTGCAGATGATTGTCTGGTAGAACTCGCCGGGAAATATTCAGCAATGATTCTCACCAATGATAGGGGACTAATCCTCCGGGCGCATTCGAATGGAATAAGAACACTCTCGTTTTTAGGCGGCAAAAGAATAGGTTTTTCCAGGCCTCGTTCTGTGTAAAAAAACATAATAGCAAATCACCCATATGGTTGATACAACTGGTATTTCATGACCGATCAAACACATGATAACTACAGGGCTCTGAAAGCAATCAAGAGCATCAGCGGTTCAAAAACTCAGACCTCTCTGTCTTCGTCGGAGCTTGCAGCTTTCATGAATGTGAGCCAGCAATCCGCGTCCAGAATGATTCTGCAGCTATTGAAGAACGGCTATATATCACGTCAGATGAATGGCAGGAAACAGGAGATATCCATAACCGAAAAGGGGGTTGGAATATTGATCAAGGAGTATACTGATCTTGGTCTGCTTCTGGAAAAGCCTTCGAGAATGAGACTGAGTGGAACAGTGCAAAGCGGACTGGGTGAGGGGAGATACTACATATCGCGAAAATTTTATATTGTCCAATTTCAGGAAAAACTCGGTTATATTCCCTTCCTCGGAACACTCAACCTGAAAATTAAACCAGATTCCGAACTTGCTCTGAGAAGGCTGCGAAGCATGGATGGTATCCACATTGATGGTTTTGTGGCAGAAGATCGCAGTTACGGGCCCGTTAAAGCATTCCTTTGCCAGATTAATGGAGTCCAGTGTGCAGTGATATTCCCGGAAAGATCAGTATACAGCGATGTGCTGGAAATAATCTCCCCTATTTACCTCAGGGAACGACTCGGCATTAATGACGGTGACCAGATCGTGGTGGACGTGGAAGGCCCAATGAATTAGAATGTGACGTCTACTTTTCCGGCTTTAATGTCCTTCACAAGCTTTTCAAGGTTCTGTTCTATTTTTTCCCTTGTGAGACCGCATTCGTATAGCTCCATGTAAATCTCATAGGCTTCTTCATCCGGTGTTCCGTCGACTCTGCCTTTGAATACTCTTGAAAAGCCGCATGTTTTTTCAGCATCAAAATTAAGCCTGTAACTGGTCTCAACTGTTACGTCGAATTCATCCAGATATATTTTCTCAGAATAGATGTCGTCCATTTTTATTTCTCTCTTCTACAGTTATTGCGGTCATATAGTCAAGTTTTTTGTTAACGATGTCAACCACGATTCCCGATGATATTAACATTCCACGCACTGCTGCGGCAGATCGAATCCTTATATTCGCTGAAACGATGGATATTTGCGAGCTTTTCTGCATAACTGCATAAGTCCAATGGACAAGGGTGCATGAAAGCGATGAACGAAGATGAGGTCTCTCCCGCAAGGAGTGTTCTGAAATGTGTATGGGGTTGGCGACCTGCCGTAAAACACAGGCAAAACAGGTCATGCCTGTTCGGGATCGGCTGAAAAGTGATCGTAGAACTCGGGGAAACGCAATCCCTGAACCGAAAGGGGACGGGATAGAGGCTCCTGGGTTGGAGCCACGGAGTTTAAGCATCGGACAGATGATAACTTCCAAAGGTGTCTGTTAACATGTTTAACAGAAATCATAACCTGTAATTGTTCAGGCCATTGACCCATGATTCCCTGAATTCGTCCACAGTTCCGTCTATAACCTGCATCTCGTTGTCTACCACACTTACATGATCTTTCAGGGTTTTCCCGAGTTCAGTTACCGAGATATTCTTGAATGTGTCAAGGAAAGCGTCCTTCATTTGGGGTGAAACTTCCGCAATGATTCTCTCCCCGCCCTCTGCAAACATCTTTTCAAGCGTTCGCGCACCCGATACGCTGCTGAGATCGACAGCGAAGCCAATGCCGGATCCAAAGGACATTTCCAGCAGGGCCTGTATGATCCCGCCTGATGAGACGTCATGACCGGAGAGAATAATATCCCTGTCCACAGCCTCAAGATACGCCTTTGAGATATCAGCCAGTTCCTGCATGTCGAACCATGGTACTGTGCCGCTTTCTTTATTCAGGTACTTGAGTAACTGGCTTCCACCAAGATTTGAAGATTCTTGACCGATGATGAAAATAAAGTTGTCTTCACCCTTGAAATCAACACTGACTGCTTTGGTCAAATCCTTCACAATACCAGCCATGAGCACATTTGGAACGGGTTTGATATTTTTTCCTGCATACTGGTTGTATAAACTAACATTACCAGCAACTACGGGAAGTTGCATTTTTTTACAGAATTCAGACATCGCGCTGACGATATCAACGAGTTGTCCCATTATCTCAGGTTCCTCAGGATTTCCGAGGTTGAGGCAGTCTACAACGGAGTTTGGTTTCGCCCCTGTTACAAGAAGGTTCAGGTATGCCTCGGTCATTGTTCCAAAAGTTCCTCCCATCGGGTCAACGGAAACCATGTCAAAACGGGATCCGGCAGTAAGAGCAAGACCTCTCAAAGAGTTTTCAACCGGTTTAATAACTGCGGCATCAGAATGTGTTTCTTTTGACGGTTTACCGGTCATCGGCCTGATTATGGTATTTCCTCTCACAGTGTGATCATACTGCCTCGTTATATTGAATCTTGAGCAATTCATTGGACTGCCGAGGAAATTTTTCAGCAGATCCTTGATATCGAATGTTTCAGCCGGGAGAATGTATTCCCGCCTGTTTCTAGCAGGTAGTTCATAGGGTCTGCAATATACTGGGCCTGAAGTAAGAAAGTTCAGATCAAGATTCAAAACCTCTTCCTTCTTGTATCTGAGAATAAGGTTTGTTCCCTCAACAACGTTACCAATAACAGAAAATTCAATGTCCCACAGTCTGAAAATATCAGAAATGGCCGTGAGATTTTTGGGATCTATTGCAAGAAGCATTCTCTCCTGGCTCTCACTGATCCAGATTTCCCATGGCTTCATATTATCTTCCTTGAGAAGCACATTTTCAAGGTCAACAATCGCTGAAACTCCACCAGCAAGGCACAATTCACCAACCGAACTTGATAGCCCTCCTCCGCCAAGATCTTTCATCCCGATGATGAGATTACGATCGTTTGCCTCAAGTATGGCATGAATGAGGGGCTCTTTCAAAATTGGGTTTCCAAGTTGTACAACGGACTTGTTCTGTCCGCTTTCCTCTCCGAGAGTGGCGGAGGCGAAATTAACACCATGTATCCCGTCGCGGCCTGTTCTTCCTCCGGCGAGAATTAAAATGCTCCCTATTTTGGAAATGAGACTCCGTACAACCCTGTCTTTCCTGACAATGCCCACGCATCCTGCATTAACCAGTGGTGAATGATTGAATGAAGGATCGAAATCTACGGAACCTGCAACATTTGGGATTCCTACCCTGTTTCCATAATCCCTGATTCCTGAGACAACGTTGTTCATTATGAAACGTGGATGAAGCGACTTCGATGCCCATTCTCTGGACCAGACTTCTCCAAAATAGATCGAATCGAGAAGTGCCACGGGCTCGGCACCCATGCACAGTATATCCCTTATTATACCGCCTACACCAGTAGCTGCACCCCCGTATGGTTCCACTGCACTTGGATGGTTATGGCTCTCCATCTTTACAACATAGGCATATTCCTCATCGAATGCTATGACGCCCGCATCATCCTCCATAGCAAGAATGGCATCATGCTTCTCGAGACCGGAAAAATATTTTTTGAGATAGAATTTAGAAGATTTGTAACAGCAATGTTCGCTCCATGCTTGAGCCATTGCCTGGATTTCCACATCAGTCGGGTTTCTGCCGAGATCGGAAAAATATTCCTCAAGTTTTGTCATCTCCTCAGCACTGAGCCCAAGCGACAGGTTAGCCGAAATTTCTTTCAGGTCAGCCACTGATTTCCCGGTGATATCGATGATTTCAGAATATTTGTTCTTTTGTAGTTTGGGCGTCATCGATATTATTCCTTTATAGTGTAACTCTGTATTACTGGATTGGCCAGCATCTGCTCGGCAATTTTCCTGACGGTAGATACCGCATCACTCGAATCATCAGATACTTCGAATTCGTACGTCTTTGATGTGCGCACTTTTTTAATGTCGCCATATCCCAGCAACTGAAGATTCTTCTGGATGGTTAAAGCCTCTGGATCTTCAACACCGCTAAGGTATTTGATCTCAACACTGATCCTTACCATGTAATACGTAAGCCCCACTGAAAATTAAAATGTGTTGTTTACTGGGAGTTTATAACTGCATCTATTATGGGCCGCAGTGCGTCACGGACTTTATCAGCCTTCTCCGCGATGGTGCCTGTCACAATAATATCTGCTCCGGAATCTGCAATTCTTTTGGCGTTTTCAGGGGTTCTGATGCCTCCACCGACAATTAGCGGGATAGAGATTTTTTTCTTAACTTCACTGACTATTTCCGGATTCACTGTAACCGGGGAACCACTTCCAGCCTCAAGGTAAACCAGCTTCATGCCCATCATCTCGGCTGTGAGGGAATAACCTATTGCATTTTCCATTCCGTCATTGTCGATCAGGTTTGCTTCGCCAACCTTTCCTACAGTCATTCCCGGATGAAACACAAGGTAACCCATGGGTATGGTCTCAATCCCCATTTTTTTCAGGTACGGGGCAGCCTTTGCCTGGTGTCCTACTATGAATTCCGGATTCCTCGAATTCATCAGGCTCATGAAGTATATTGCATCAGCGTACCTGCTTATCATTGAAGAGGATCCAGGGAATATTATGATCTTTTTCAGGCATTTTTTCCTGATCTCCTTGATAGTCTCGTCCATTGCCTCTTCATTAATTTCCGTCGATCCTCCGATCATTAGGAAGTCTGTTCCCGCTTTTTCCGCTTCCATAGCTATTCCACATGATCTGTCGATGTCCTGCGACGCTGGATCTATCAGTGTCATGTGAACTTTTCTTGTCTTAGTCAACGATAAGATTTCTGAATAAACTGTCATAAAATACCACCTAGTGCAAATGATGCCAGGCCAACGATCATTGCGATTTTAGAAATTTTCTGGCTTGTGTCTGGATGCTGAATGATCATTGACACTGAAAAAATGAAAAGGGCGTCAGAAATTGCAACGGGAAGAAGATAATATATCCTGAAGATTCCGAGATAATAGGGCATATACGAGAGAACCACCGCTATCAGGACAGCTATTGTTGCAATTCCGGCGGAAATTTTCACGCCGTAGATCTTTGGAAGAGTCTTCCGATCAATGTCACCACTCATATCCTGAATATCTTTTATTATCTCCCTGGAAAGGTTTGCCAGTGATGCCATGACAAAAAGTATTGCCATGCTTCGAACAGAATGAACCGCTATTCCCCCGAATACAAAGATGAGCCCCACGAGAATGCTTATCATAACGTTTCCAGAGAAACCAAGTTTCTTGGTTTTAAATTCATAGAGTATCAGGAATACTTCCGCCAGCGCAACAACTGCCAAAGCCAGAAGCGATATAAAAGCACCTGAAATGAGCAGTGCTGCCAAAAATGATGCCGTGGCAGCAGTTTCTGCTGACTTTACTGATATCCTTCCGGTCACGAGAGGTCTTTCTGGATGGTTTACCCTGTCAGTTTCTATGTCAACAACATCGTTTATTATGTTTCCTCCGGAGGTTACAAGAAGTACTGCAATAGCAGCCATAGATATTTCAATATAATAATCAGGAAGTCGAAAACCAACCCCGATAAACCCGGAAATCAGGGTAGCGATTATACCCATGAAACCATTTATCGGTCTGATTATTTTGGCCCAATCATTCACTTTAACCGAGAAAATGAATATCAATATTATATTTGCTAAAGATTTTCGGACAGCACATTATTTTTCTCATTTTTTGGAAATTGCCAGAAATATTTCCTGGAATTTAGTCGAATCGACAGGCGCTTTAACCGCTGTTGGAGAGAAATGAGTTCTGAAAACCTTTTCACCAGTCTCGGCGGACATCTCGGACATGAGTTCCTCAAGCTTTGGAAGGTTTCGTTTGAAATGCGAGGCAAAATCAGTAAGTTCGTAAAAAAGAAACATCTTATCCTCGTCCCCCAGGCGGTTCATGAGTTCCACGGAGTTATTATCGAGATATTCAAAACTCCTTGCGGCGATTGCCTGAACAACCTCCACAGAATTCAAAACGGATTTCCACATCGGACCCTCCGGCATATCTCTGTAAATTGGAGAAAGCTCAGAATATTTGTTTGTATGCCCTATATTTTCAAGCATTTTATCAGCCTCTCCAGTACCGTTTTTTACCCTGACAATAATCCGGTAGTAATGCGATTTCCAGAATGATAATATTGGAATTATATACCGATCCAGCGCAGCAGCACGTCCTGCCACGTAACTCATCAGCAGTCTGATACCCGATTCATGCCTCAATCGATCATTAACAATGAAAGCGTTATACCTCCTCCTGGTTTTCATTGGCGCAGAACCAGTTAGTGCTGAAAGGTCCGTTGCTGTAATTCCAAGATATCCTCCATTTCTGACATGTGATAATGCCACATCGAGAAACGGCACAACGGATCCGTAAGGATCGACATCTATGAAATCAAACATGTATTTCGAGGCGATTGATTCGAAGGATTCGTTATATACTTCAATATCAACTTCATTTTTCTTCACATTTTCATTAATCAGGTCAAACGATGACTTGTTTATTTCAGAAATAACGGGATGTGTTCCAACTTCCCTGGCAACTCTGATTCCCCTTATACCGGTGCCTCCGAAACCGTCAAGGTAAAGCCTGGGTTTAAGAATTTGAAGAACAGCCATGGTAACGTCTCTATTCGTCACCTGATCCCGGTTGTAAAATCCCGCTCTTTTTGTGCCCGGTCCAAGTTTGATCTCCTCGCCTGGTACCCATACTTCAGCTAATCCTTCTCTTAGGAACACTTATGGCCCTTCTTCTCCTTTGAGTACCCTGAGTACCTTGAAAGGCAGTATGTTTCTGTTTATCGGTGTTATGTCGAATACCCTGATACCTTCAAGACTCCTGATTTCCTGAAGAACTGGATTTCTGGATTTTTTATGGAGGGTGACTATGAGCGGTTTTTCTGACTTCAGTGTGAGCTCAATTTCAGCCTGAATGCTCCTTGTTGTATTTTCAAGTTTGCCAATCTCGTCGATAACGATTACGTCTGAGGATTCCCTTGCCTTCTGCAGGCTAGGAATCAGTATCTCCTCAAGTATTCTCGTGTCCACTCCCAGCTTGTCTATTTTCACGCGCGAGACTATTGTACTCTGTGCGAATACAATCTTTTTCTTTGAGCTTATGTCAAACAGGGAGTATCCGGTTAGTTTATTGTGCTCAGAGATCTCGGAAACCAAAACGCCCTGCACGATTGTGCCGTCTTTTTCCAGCATCTCAATTATCTTGCGAAGTGCGTCGGCTTTTATAGATCCGACCGGTCCCGTTATACCAATTTTAACTGCCATTTTATATTCTTACTCCTCAACATACATCAAAGGGTAGTCCATTTCGGGAACATACCTGAGTCTGGCTTTGATTCTCTCAGCATTGTACTTAATTATGATTGTAACATTCAACATCTCTCCGCCGAGAGTTATATACTTGTATATACCTTGTTTCTTGGAGAGTAAATCCTTGTCTATTTTCACAACCGCGTCCTCAACAAATGGCTGCACCTTTGCACTTGCACTTATCGCCTTTTCCAGAGATTCCACGTTACTCAGGTTCAAAGGGGCTCCAACGTACTGATGGTAAATTGTTCCCAGCTTAATCCCAGCCTCAAATATGGCCCTCTCTCTGTCAGAACATTTAAAATAAAGTGAAGCTGGGTCTTGCATCGCTTGCTCTGTATTGCGACAGATAAGATAAACATTTTTGGAAAGCTGCCGAATTCTTGGATCGCCATCATGAGTTTCTCGGCATCATTTCGTTTTTGCGGGCTGATCTGTTAGTCGATCTGCAGGTCTGGGAGAGGATTTTGCAGTAGAGTTGATGGCTGTGTCGATATAATGAAATACCTCTGCTACATTAGCTCTCATCATACCATGTTCAACCTTAAAATCATTAAACCGTTAGGAAACCAGTGGAAAAGACATTTCTGGGGAAGATTCATGGGTCTGGGACTACTATTTGTGGGAGTAGGTTTCTATCTTGCTTGGTCTCTGCTATACGACACATGGGTAGATGTGGGACTTTATTCCTTTGTAATTGTTCTTATCGTTTTTGGTCTACTTGAGCTAGCTCTTGTCCAGGAACAGATCAAGAAGGAAGACCGCTCTCCTTAACTGCTTTCCAGCAGGTACTTTTCTTCCTCCGTTGAGATTATTCTCAGCTTCCTGCAGTATTTGCCATCAGCGACAATACATTCTGAGTATGGATGATTTTTTCCACCCATAAGGCTTTCCGGAGGATCGATATCAAAATCGTCGATCTTCAGTATTTTAGCATGATGTTCATTCAGACTGCGGTTTCTGAAAATAAAAATTCTGTTGCTGTTAAATGCCAGCGAACTTGATCTTGCATTAAGAAAATCGTCCACATTCTGAGATATGTTCACAATTGCGGCCTTATAATGACGGGAGTGTCTCACCATCGTATTCAGGCTTGATGCGTTGGATGCATTCCTGAGAATAAGGTGACATTCGTCAAAGATCAGTAGTTTGGGCAAAGACGGGTTTTTCACAATCGAGGAATTAAAAATGCTAAGCATCCTCGAGATGTAATTATCCATCTCTTGATCTGTCAGCACATCCGGTTTGAAGATAAGAACCACCGGGTCATCACTATTCGGTTGATTCTCCTGCATGTTAATACTTCCGTATCCGGTTTCAACGTTACCTGCAATGCCCGGAATTGTTTCCTCCCGGATCGAGTCCGAATCTCCCAGGAATGTTTCCCTGCAGTTCGATCCAAAATATCTGCAATGATATTCACTGAGCGGATCAAAAATGAGCACCTCGGATACTTTTTTCTCCTGAAACAGCCTTTTGGCCAGCATCTTCGCAAAGAAGGATTTCCCGGAGCCTGTTTCGCCGAGGATTAGCGAATTGTGCGAACTTTCTGAATAGGGATCGATAAAAACGGGATGGGAAGTGATATCGTCCACTCCTAGAAGAATACCAGAACGATTTTCATCATTGTCTCTCAAAAATGGGAGTATGCGTGCCACGTGCTTTGAATTCATGAGATATTGTGAATCCCTTGGAAGTTCGTGATCAATCATAATGGTCGCTCCTCTCGAAGTATTTGAGAATTCCACGGTTTCGAAGTCCATAAGCGCCATGTCTGTAGTAAGCCGGTTCATCCGGTCCTTCAGGGTTGCAGGATGTTCAGAAAGAATTTTGAAAATGATTGATGAATGCAGAATTGCGGATCCTTCCTTGTTCAACTGGAACAGCATTCGTTCTCCATCTTCTATCTGACTTTTAAGGGTGTTGTTGAAATGGATAGACGCACCTGCCATACGATATTCTGCCTTTCTCTCCGCAAGTAACCTTTCCATAAACTTTCCAGGTTCTCCAGTTTTTAGCTTCCTGATGCTAAGTCTCATGATAACCGGGAAATTGAGGCTCTCAATGAATGACAGGTAATATGGCCCTAGATCGTATCTGGAGTTGCGGACAAATATGTGCGAAAAATAGTTTCGTCCCTTGAGATATTTCTTCCGTCTGTGATAGCTAAACTGTAACAAACTTGTTCCGGATTCGACATTCTCTTTTTCCAGGTTATTTTTTACAATCAAATTAACCACACCATCATGAAATGATTGCAGTGAGGATTTCTCTAAATTCTCCTTCACTGGCTATTTTTCTGGTTTTGAATTCATAGATTCCGATTTTATCATAAAACTGGTCAATGCTTTTGCAAAATGATTCCAGTACATTTTCAACGGTCCGGTTTTCTAGCTTAAGAATAAATCTGACGTATGTCACGTAATGTATCGCTTCTTCGGTTAGAGAAGAGATAAGATCCCTGTATTCCCTTATGCCGGGTGATCCTGCATTTTCCTTGGGAATTTTGGGGACGGACACAATATCCAAGTCAAGATCCATTTCGTCAATTGCTTTCTGTAATCCGGAGTATATGCTTATTTGATCCGAGTTTCTCATATGAATTATGTCCATTCCCTTGATTTCTGCAAGTTCAGATAGTGTATTCCGGTATATTCCAAGAAGATGGCTGTTGAATCTCACAAACTTCAAGTCGAAGGAAACGGTGAACATTTTCTTTCTGAAAAGATAAGAAATATTTGCGCTGAACTTGTGAAAGACTGTGTCATCCCCGTATTTAAAAAAAGCAGATACAATAAACAGAATTATTACGGGCACAGGAAGGAGGAAATTTAGCCTGAAAGAGAGAAGACCCAGTGCCACTCCAAGGAAAATTATGAGTAATTTCTTAAGAGGTATACCGAGCAATGTTGGTTCATAACAGTATAGATTGGAAGGAAGCTTTTCTTTATTCATTCAGATTATTCCTTTCTATATTTCAATTCCTCGTCCAGAATTTCTTTCCACGGGAGTCCTGTATTGTTCGAGTTATGTGGTCTTGGGGTAATTCTGGGTGGAGACTCGCTTACGGGTGAAACCGCAATGTTACGCAAACCTTCTGGAGTTATGTTGCCTCTGAGGGCGTCATATCCGGTGCCTGCGAAAAGCATACCTTTGCCGGAAACGTTCCCGAGGGTTGCATCTCCTAGAAAACTCAACATAGGAGCGTTTCTCAATCCCCTGCCTGAGAAGAACAGAACCCCAGGAATTATTACCGGAAGGAAAAGGAAAGCAAGTTGCAATGGAGAGTCCCATGAAAAAAGCCACGCCAGATACAGGGCTAGCAACACAAGAAATGGATAAAATGACATTTCTATGATTATCTCCCATATTATTTTCGCATATCTAGCCCCTATGTTGAGAGCGTAAAAAAGTGTGAAGAAAGGGGCCAAAATTATGCAAAAAAGAATTAGTGCCTGTCGTATCATTAATGTGGCAAAAAGGCCGGCTGTTGCCATGAAATAGGCAGATAATGTGAGGAATTCGAGAATCTGTGAATAACCTCCATTATTCAGCGAACCTGCATTATAGCCAAAATATCCTCCTGAAAAATTCCCAAAATTATACCAGTTAATATTAGAGGCATTGAAAACCATGGTAAACAATGCGCCAAGTCCGGCCATAATGAAGGTGATGACGTAGAATGAGACTGCTCCGAATACTATCGAAAACAACCCCCTCAGCAGAACCAGCGACATGGATTGCGGCTTTATGAAACTGTTATATGCTAACCCCGCGGATATTGAAATAACCATAATGATCATTGAAATCTGAAAAAATGACCCCGAGAAAATTGCCGATTCCAGATTCGTGTATCCTCCGGAATTTATCATGGGACTGAAATAGACAAATTTCGGGCTTAACCCATAATATATCGCATCATACCAGAATATTCCAATAATGGACTTATATGCCCCATCAAGCGCGTGAATCAGCGAGAGCAGAAGTCCTATTAGAGTTACACTCCCCATGAGATCATTGGCCGGTAACTATGTAGTATACTAGAGCGTATAGAACCCCACTGACAGCAATGACATAAATGAATGTTCCAATTATGGCATTTCTTAATCTTACTCTTGCTTCAAATCTTTTGTTCTCATCCGGCCCGAAGAACCCAATTGCAATTGGGATCCACAATATAGCGATAAGTATGGCTGAAACGGACCCCACAATTTCGTAAGTTCTATTTAGTATGGTTTGAACCTGACCGGATATGGTCAATGCGTTATAATGTGCCCATAATTCAATAAGTGAACTAAATTGCATTCAGTAAATAGATGTATTTCATGTATAAATTACATGGGTTTTGGAATCCTCTTCCTGACCTCCTCAAGATTTTGTCGCCTGACGTGACTCCTTTTTTCCCCTTGTGCGAACCTCTCCTTGTCATCCTCACTTTCCATTTTTAGCCCTGGGACTTCTGTTGGTCTCCCATCCTGATTAATAGCCACATATGTAAGGAAACAGGTTGTTGTAAAGTTCTTTGTTCCAGTCAGACCTTCTTCGGAGTGGACATTTACTTCAATTTCCATCGTTGTTCTCGTTACATAATTAATTCTTCCAGTAAGATGCACGATATCCCCCATATGCACTGGAGACAGGAAAAAAAGGCTGTCGATGCTCCCAGTAACAGTTCGTCGTCTTGAGTGTTTAGCTGCAACTATGGCAGCGACATTGTCTATCCATTCAACGAGACGACCTCCATAAAGGTCGTTGAAGATGTTTGTGTCAGGAGGCAATACCAGTCTTTGCAGTTCGGTGAAGGATTCCTTCCAGGATTTGTTTTCCATGAAATAGCCTAATGAACTGAATGTAATAACTCTTTCATTTCTTCAGAACAATCGCTAAATAATTAACTGTTAAGATAATTATGATGTAAACATGGTAAATCAGGATGAACTAAAGAAAATGGCCGCTACGGAGGCCCTAAAGTATATTAAATCAGGCATGTCAGTAGGATTGGGCACAGGATCCACAGTAAAATTCTTCCTGGAAGGGCTTTCATTGCTAGTAAAAGATGGAATGAAGATAACGGGAGTTCCCACCTCTGTGGAGACCGCCAGAATAGCAAGAACGTTAGGAATAACTGTCAATGATGAATTCACTGGGAAAATAGACATAGACGTTGATGGCGCCGATGAAATTGATCCCTCTGGGAATTTGATCAAAGGAGGTGGGGGGGCTCTCCTGAGAGAGAAAATAGTGGCCAGTAATAGTAGTATGGTCATAATAATAGCTGATGAAATGAAACTCAAGGAGGAATTTATAGGAGCTTTCAAAGTTCCTGTAGAGGTTTTCCCATTTCTGCATAGAAATACTATTGCCCGAATTGAGGAACTCGGAGGAAAATGTCACCTGCGCAATAATGGTAATTTCGTTACAGACAATGGCAATTTAGTGGCAGACTGTGACTTTGGAATGATAAAAGATCCTGCCAGACTGGAGTCTATGATAAAGCTGATACCGGGAGTTGCTGAAGTCGGCATTTTTACATCCCTGTGCGACATGATAATATTAGGAACTCCAGGTGGACACAGAACAATTAAAATAAAAAAGGTTTAATTTTGGAACCCTTTTAATTGCTCAATGTTCTGGTTTATCTCTTGTATCTTGTTACTAAGTTCTTGAACTATCTCTTCAAGAATCTCATTGAAGTCCTTGGACAGCCTGTAACCGTGTATCGGTCTTCCTTTCCCTTCCTTTTTCATGTTCCGTTTGTTGATCCAGCCTTTCCGTCTCAACCATTGCATAGCAATGGATACCTCAGGTTGCCGAAGACCGGTTTCCCTCTCAATTTCAACACTTGTCACTTCGCCTTTGTCCCTGATATATACCATAGTATATGCTACGCTTCGTGGAATGTCAGAAATTATCAGATATTTCGCCAGTTTGTCGTTTATTTCCGAAAGAACCATATGAACCGGATGATAATAATATAAGTCTATATATATGTAACTGTATTTAATAAATTTGCATATATCTACTTTACGCTCCTAAAATGAGATAATTTTAGATTTAATGCCAGCTTTTTGCAGATAACCAGTGAATAAAGTTGAAAATTTATGATTTTGCCAAAGCCTCAAGTCTGCTTATAACTGTGTAGAGTGCAGCTCTCCCATGGGCTGGGACATTCGGGTCATTAGCCATTTCATCCAGCAAAGAAACCGCTGTTGCGCATCTTATGTCAAGACTTTCATTAACCTTCAGAAGTCTTGTTTTGGAATCGGAAGCACTTTTCCTTACATTTTTAGGTACGGTAGTGTCCTGGGAAAGTTCTTCTAACAGATATATAACTTCATCGTACAATTTTTGATCCAACCTCATCACTCTCCAATTTTTTGTCCCATTTCCTTCTTTATGGATAGGACCATCATCGTCCTTGTTTTTTTGACACCGCTTATCTTTCCAACTTTTTCAACGAGAAAGTGTTGAAATTCATCGTAGTCAGGAAATCTCACCTTTAGGATTATGTCATAGTCTCCTGTAACAACAAAAGCGTCCTCGACGTTGGGTAATTTGGCAGCAGCAACTGCTACGATATCTACTTTGTTAACATCGCATTCAATGCCAATGATAGCGGTGACGATTCTCTCTCCATAGTATTTCCCCATACTTGCAGTAAGCTCTTCTATTTCCATATCTTTCTCCTGAAAAATAAACTGGTAACCGCTTCACTGTATCCATTAAGGGTATTTTTATCTAATGGAGAATTTTAAGCGAAATTAAAATTCTTTTCTGTGACAGACAAACTGACCTTAAGATTTTTATCAGTCTGAATCATTAACGGGATACCCGGCTTAGCTCAGTTGGTAGAGCGGCGGACTGTAGAGGGAAATCCACGGCATGGAAAACCGCCGTAATCCGCAGGTCTCTGGTTCGAATCCGGAAGCCGGGATAACTAACCTGTAAGGCTCCAAGTGAATTTTTAAATGCCTAACGGGGTTTGAAAAATTACAATGAGTGAATCGGAAAGACAAACACAGCGGAATATTGTCACGATGAACTAAAAAGGCTTGATCATTCCGGTTTTCCACAAAAAATTATTTTGAAGTTTAGGCATCCCTAACACATTTTGAACATAGAGAAGAGGGAGTTCATAGAACCACTTTAAGTTTCATGCAGGAAATTGCAGTTCATATTCTTTGGAATGCAGATATTGGGAATTGCTTACCAGATATTGGATCCATCCATTGAGTATTTGGGATTGACACATGTCAGTGGCAACTTATTTCAGGGTTTCTGGACAAACTCCTCCGATATGAATAGTCATCAAAAAATTATTCTCGTGTTAAGCAACATTTATTATTCTATAAGTCTATTGTAATAGTCAGGGGACGCACAAAGTATGAGATCATTAGGAAGAGCCTTCACCAATAATTTGGGTGTTTACATGATAACATTTGTCCTAGTTATGATGCTCTTGTCCTATTTTCTAAATTCACAGCCATTCTTCAACCAATCGCTTCTCTACCAGCGGCTCCTCATTTTCTCATTCGCGGGAGGAGAAATTGCATTCATTATTGTAGGGATATACTTTTACCTGAAGTTTAGGGTAATAATTATAAGGAGGTCGCGTTAAATCAGAACATTTCATGCATTTCGCCACAAAAGTTCTGGAACTAAGAAGGATGCCTACCCCAGAACATTCCACTGATCTCATCCACGCATTTGTAGTATTTTCTCAGGGATATTAGGGACCATCCCTCATTTATCTCTGCAACCTTGCAATATTCAACCTTTATTACAACTTTCTTTCTATGGAAGAGCATCAATTATCTTTATTCTTCACTGAATATTCTTGATTCGCACATACCTGTACCTTTTGATACTGCCAGCTGCATTACATATACACAATCGGTTTATTTCCGGTTTTTAGCACATTTGCCGTACTCAGTGAACATTCTTATATACCAAATTTACATAAATGTGAGAAACCGGTGATTGAAGCTTATGTGGCAGTCGGCTTAGTTGT
>JAMDDH010000065.1 GCA_023488885.1 Thermoplasmatota archaeon
GATCTCCAATATATGCCGCAGCAAAGTATGGGGTGATCGGGCTTACAAAATCATACGCTCTTGCACTTGCACCCTATGTCAGGGTTAATGCAGTAGCTCCAGGTTACATGGACACACCTTCTCTGAGGGCCAGACAGGACTGGACTGAAGACCGCAGAAGGTTTCTTGTAAATCAAACACCACTGAAAGCAATAGGAAATCCAGACAATATCGCACACATAGTCACTTTTCTTGCTTCTCAGGACTCATTCCATATGACCGGGAATACCGTGATATGTGATGGTGGTTTCAGCATGATAGGGGCTTGATTTCATCATTTACAACTTTTATTTCAAAATGAAGAAATTTTGCGCGAACAGTTGGTGATACTATTGAATAAAGATGTTTCTAAAAAAAATCCTATTGAGAATATAGACGTGAATGAGCTTAGAGATCTTGTAGTTGAATTGGTAAATATTCCCAGCCCTACGGGTAGCGAACAGAAGATGGGTGAGTTCGTCTCTCAAAAATTGAAGGAACTTGGAATGGAAGTTATATGGCAGGAAGTCGAAGAAGGAAGACCTAATGTAATAGGAATATACAGAGGCGATGGAACCGGTCCAACACTTGAGTTCGATGGTCACCTTGACGTATCTTTTAGTGGAACCGAAGATTTTATGATGGGCGGGGCTTCATCATCTGCAGCTACGGTCCGGAATGTGGACGGCGAGGACTGGATTTTTGGAGTTGGCAGTTTTAACATGAAAGGTGCGCTTGCTGCCTATATCATTGCAGCAAAGGCAATTATTAAATCCGGCATGAAATTGAAAGGAGATCTCGTTATTTCAGCTACCTGCGGTGAAATAGAGGAAACGCAGGTTGACGAGTTCTCTGGAAAACAATACCGGGGATACGGAAGTGGTGCCAGATATGCAACTTCACATGGGATATTACCTGACTATGCGATTCTTGGAGAACCGACAGGTCTAAAAATTATGCTGGGGCATTTCGGGTCTTTCTGGGTAAAACTGACTGCGAAAGGTGGTACGGTCGTTCACACCGCTTGGTCAAGGGACGTCACCAACAAGATAGAGCAATTTACAAAAGTCATTGATCGGGTGAAGCAATGGAAAAAATCCTTTGAGGAACGTACAAATTATAAAGGATACAAAGGAATTGTAAACATAGCCGCGATCAAGGGAGGAAGGCCTTGGAAAGGCTCAAGAACTCCAGATTCGGTATCATTGTATCTTGACATAAGGTATCCACCTGACTGGACAACTTTACAAGTAAAACAGGAAATTGACAACCTGGTAATAGATATGAACAAGGAAGATCATGATCTTCACCTTGAATCAGAGCCATATTCTGTTAATCCTCCAACCGAAATTTCAGAGGATGAGGAGATCGTAGCTTCAATAAAGAAATGGCATAAGGAAGTTTTAGGAAAGATACCTGAAAATACCTATGAACTATGGTATTCTAATGCACCCAGCTTTAATGCGCTTGGTGCAAAGGCAGTGAATTATGGGCCATCAGGATTGAAGAGATTGAAAGGCCTGACACTATCGGATAAGGACCGGGAATATATCAATCTCGACGATCTCTACAACTGCACAAAGATTTACACCCTTATCATCGCAGACATATGTTCAAGGGACCGTAGCAATTTATAAAGTTATTTTATAATCAATTTCATCGGGGATTGATTTTTTATTTTTTTCTATGATTTCATTTCATAACCAATATACAAACATTCTTCAGAGGGTCAAAATCTATCTCCGTCGATGATGGATTGGTTAATCACCTATTGAAGTGGGAATGGAGCCAATTTTCCTATCCTTTTTTATAAAGGATGTATGCTGGTTTTGAAAACACTGTTTTTCTAAATCAAGGGTAATGTAAATTTAACAAGAAAATTTTATTTTAAATTAGGCGTTCTTAACGCCAGTCCTCATCAGCCCAATTCCCTCAATCTCACATTCAAGCACATCCTTATCCTTGAGGAAGAAAGGCGTTGGATCAGGTTTTCTGAATGCGGCCACTCCAGAAATTGTTCCAGTGGAGATCATATCGCCTGGATTGAGCGTCACCCATGAATACTTTGAGACAATCTTTTCTATCTTTACACTAAGCTTACTTGTAGAACCCTGCTGACGCGGATCTCCGTTAACTCTCAACTCCATTGTAAGTTTGTGTGGATCCTTAACATATTTGTATGGGACAAGAACGGGTCCCAGCGGAGCAAACGTGTCAAGATTCTTTGCTATGTTTAACAGGCCGTTTTTCATCTCCTCTCTCTGAAGGTCTCTTGCAGTGATATCGTTGAAAACTGTAAAACCGAAGATCCCTTTCTTGGCATCTTCCTCGTCCACATTCTTCATTTTTTTTCCAATTATAATTGCGAGTTCCAGTTCGTGGTCTAACTGATTTGTGAAGTCTGGTTTTTCGACAATGTCATCATGGCCAATAACCGAATCGGGATTCTTCAGGAATGATATCCATTCAGGTATAGGGAATGGCCAATCTGCTGCAGACCCTTCTTTTGCGTGTTCCCTGAAGTTGCCGGCAGTATGTATGATCTTGTTTGGCCTCAACGGTGCCCTGATTTTCACCTCATCCAACTTATGAACAAAGTCACTCTCCTTTCTCAGCTTCTCCATTTCATCACCATTTAATCTGGAGAAATGTTTGAAGACCTCGTCAAGGTGGGACATCGAGTGGTTTCCACCTTGTATGAGGGCATGCATTTCAGTTGGAGCATGAAAATTAGAATACTCAGTATTTCGTAGCTCCTGGTCTCCATAACTTGAGGTGTAGTACCTGCTTGAAGAGTTCAGATCGATGACATAGTCTCCGATAACAAATGCAGTTCTAGAAACATTGAGCCTTGGAAGCGAATAAGTAGCCAATTTCATAATCGCCGAATCCTTCGGAGTAAACTTACCATAAATCGAGGTAGCCATAGAAATCTGGCGTAATATTATTTAGATCCTTTTAAGTTTTTTGTAATTAAATGAAAGATTATGTTGTTAAAGTTTAACCATTACCTCTGAAAAATTGGATTTATTTATCTATTCAGCTGAACGATCTACAATTTAATAATCACTATACGTTAGGTTAGATCAATTTAGAAAAAATTAAAAAAGATAAAGGCAATAATACGGAAGAGGTCAGATTATGAAAGCGGTTACAGAGATCGAGCAACGGAATCCAGAACAAGAAACGGTAAAGAAATACATTGGTTCCAGTGTAAAACGTAAACATTCGTACGAATTACTTCAGGGAAAAGGGAGCTATACGGATGACGTGGAACTTCAAACTAAGCTTTATCATGTGAGTTTTGTGAGGTCTCCATACGCGCACGCCAAGATATTGAAAATAGATTCGTCAGCCGCATTGAGAATGGATGGCGTTCTGGCTGTATTTACCGCGCATGATTTTGACGGAATTAACCTGGGTTACTGGATGCATCTACCGGGACTCAAGGAACCTGTAAGAAGGCCTTTGGCAGTTGACAAGGTAATGTACAATGGAGAACCAGTCGTTGCAATAGTTGCAGAGGATCAGTATATCGCAGAGGATGCTGCTGAACTTGTTGAAGTGGAGTATGAAGTACTTAAACCACTTCTAAATCCATTTGAAGCCCTTGAGCAGAAAGAGAGGAAAGTGTTTGATGATATGGAAGATAACATACTGTTCAGAGACAGTTATAAATCCAATCCTGACCTCGATAGAATTATTGACGAGTGCCCTGTAATCATAGAGGAAACCTTCACAAATGGAAGAACTTCTGTTATTACCCTTGAAACGAGAGTCCAGATGGCATCTTTCAATGGTGATACCATGGGCGTCTGGAGCAGTACTCAGTTTCCCCATGTTTTGAGAACATATATCTCTGAAACACTTCACTATCCAGAAAATAAGATCCGCGTTTATGCCCTTGATGTTGGCGGCGGATTTGGACCCAAGTCTTCTGTATACAGCGATGAGGTCGCGGTTTACGCGATAGCGTTTAAAATGAAAATTGCGGTAAAATGGGTTGAAACCAGAACTGAACATCTTCTGGTCACTGGGCACGAAAGAGATCAGATACACTCTGTTAGGGCTGGATTTGAAAAGAATGGCAAAATTGTGGCTCTTTACGACAAGATTGTAGCCGATGTTGGTGCAGGAACCACCTTCTGGGCGGAGGTTCAACCTGCAATGGTTGCGTCCGTTTCCGTGCCAGGACCGTATAAGTTCTCGCATTACGGGTTTGACGTTTTCGGAGTTACGACAAACAAGGCACCGTGGTCCCCGAATATTGGGTTTGGAAGACCAATAGCAGCGCTTGTCATGGAAAGAATAATGGAAATGGCAGCAAAAAGGATTGGCATGGACCCGGCTGAAATTAGAAGAATGAACCTTGTAAGAAAACAGGATTTCCCTTACAAAAGCCCGGCACGTGTTGTGTACGACAGTGGAGATTACGTGGCCGGACTTGACAGGATACTTGAGTTGATGAAATACAATGAGCTCGTAAAGCTCAGAAACAACTCCAGAAAAGATGGTAAATATTACGGAATAGGCTTATCAGTGTATTCAGAGTACACTGCACCCTCGTCTTGGAGGCTTCAGAAAATACTTGGATGGGACGTTGGTGGCTACGAGAAGGCAACTATACGCCTGACGCCAAGTGGGAAAATCAATATTTATCTTGGTGTAAAAGACAGTGGGCAGGGGCATGAGACCGTTTTTGCCCAAGTAGCAGCGGACAATCTAGGCATGAATATCGATGATATTTACGTCAACGAAGGCGATACTGACAGAGATCCATACGGATTCGGGAGCTGGGCCAGCCGATCTACTGTAACTGCTGGAAATGCTGTTTTGCTGGCTGCTTCAAAATTGAAGAAGAGAATAATCAAGATAGGTGCTTATCTAATCGGATCAGACGAGGAACATGTTGACATTAAAAATGGAGTAGTGTATGATCAGTTCGACCCTGAGAAAAAGATTGGAGTTGAGGAAATTGCTATGGTAGCATATAGAAAATCATCCAGCTTACCAAAGGGAGAAGAGCCTGAGCTAGAAGCCTCTGCGGTCTATGAACCTCCTACGGACACGACGATTGTAAGTTATGCGTGGCATGGGGTATTTCTTGAGGCGGATATAGAAACGGGGCAGATGAAATTACTGAAGTATTTCGTAGTAGACGATGCTGGTGTTATAATAAACCCAGCTAGTGCAGAAGGACAGATACACGGTTCTACAATAGCACACGGAATGCAGCAGACTTTTGAGGAACTGAAATACAATGAAGACGGAGTTCTTCTAACTACCTCTTTTTGGGACTACGTTCCAATATCTGCCAAGGATGTTCCGGATACTTTCACGATAGATACCCTTGAAAGTCCATCTGATACACCAGGCGGTTATAAGGGAATGGGCGAAGGTGGAGCCATTGGTTTCCCACCTGTGCTGGCAAACGCAATATCCGATGCGCTTTCGCCATTTGGGGTTGAAGTGAAGAAAATTCCACTCTTGTGGGAAGATGTCTGGAAACTCTACATTGAAGGGAGGAGCAAGGTCAAATAAAAAATTATTTTTTTTGGAAATTAGTGCAAAACGCTCTTGGCTATTTCCTTAAAATCATTATCATTTACAGCCTTCTTTTCTGCCTGGGACTTTGCCTTAACCTTGTTCATTATTGATTCGAGTTGTTCTTCAGTGACAGTCTCCTTCCAGAGATTCAATTCCTTCAATTTGAATTCTATCGAGCCTTTTCCGCTCTTTTTCCCAACCACTACTTCATGTTTATTTCCTACAAGCTCAGGAAGCACAGGTTCAGAGCCAAGATTATACTTTGCCCATCCAGCCACAGATATACCGCTTTCCCTCGCAAATGCCCTGGTTCCAACGAACGGTTTATTGCTTGGGAGGATGAAGCTGGATCTCTCCTCGACCAGTCTTGAAATTTCGAAAAGTTTTTCAGTTTTTATGCCGGTGTCTACCCCGTAGAGGTATTTTAGGCCCATATGTATTTCATCTAGAGCGGCGTTCCCGGTTCTTTCCCCTATCCCATTAACAGCCACATGTATGGTTGTTGCCCCATGTGCCATTGCTGCGAATGATGAGGCTGCGGCCAGACCAAAGTCATTATGTGTGTGTACCTCAAGTGGTTTCTTTGTCACTTCCTTGGTTTTTTCTGTTAAATAAGACATACCTTCATATGAAATGCATCCGAAAGTGTCCACAATAGTCAAAGAATCAACCTTAGTAGCGGAGACAGCCTTGGCAAAATTCAAAAAATCCTGAAGTTCGGCTCTTGTAGTATCTACCCCAAATGATGACACAAAGAGGCCATAAGATTTGGCGTGATCAATCATCTGAACGGTAAGATCAAGTGCTTTCTCCATGGACCATCCAAGCTGCTTTCTTTTTGGAACTCCCAGAGGAGTTTCCAGTACTATTCCATCAACGTCTGTTTGAGCCGATTCGTCAATGTCACCTTTTATGAGCCTGGAGAGTGTGAATATTTTTGATTTCAGCCCCTCAGAAGTGATGGCTTTTATGGCTGCTTTCTCTTCTTGTGAAATAACTGGCATTCCAACTTCTATCCGATGAACTCCGGCATTGCTGAGTGCCCTTGTAATGGCGAGCTTATCATCCTTATTGAAAACTATACCAGGTGTCTGTTCTCCGTCCCTCAGTGTCACATCGTGAATCTGTACTGATTTTGGGATATTGAGCTTGGCATCCTTAATTCCAGGTGAGTTGAATGGGCTAACCCACCATTTTTCACCCTTATATTGATCAAAATTATCTCCAGTCATTCTGCCACGGTCAACTATAGCGGCATTATTGGTATTAATTTTTGTGCCTTTTCTGTTTTGTGAGAAATAAAAAATAACACTTGTTCACAAAATCATATGCATATTCGTTCCATTCTCTATTTTATTGTACCTATTGTGTATCATTGTGTTGTGAAAATTACATAAGATTAAGATATGTTGAGTAAAGAGAAATACCGACAGTTTATTCAGATCAGGCAATAGCGATTGGTCTGACCAGAGACGCTTCCCCTCCCTTTATTTTCAACGGAGAAACTATTACTGTAGATAGGTATTTTCTGTCCTTTGAAAGTTCCTCAAGCTTGAGACTCTTCATGAGGAATCTTCCGTTGTCAGTAAGAATTATATTGTGAACCTCAAACGGAGTGGGTACACCTGCAGCCAGATTGTCCACGCCAACAAGTTTTACACCCTTGTCCACCAACCATTTAGCGGCTGATGCTCCCAGGCCCGCAAATTTATGCAGATACGCATCACTATCTGTTTCAAAGAATCTTGAATAACCCGTTCTTACCATTACACAATCACCGGAATTTATTGTAAGTTCTTCTTTACTGAGTGCCAGTTCAAGGTCCTGGGGGGTTATCTCATATCTCTCTGGAAGGATATCGAGATTTTTGGACGCTGGAATGTCCAGAAGAATGCCTCTGAGAACAAGTGGCGGTATTTTATCCACGCTCATCAGCGGTTCTGGGAGGTTCCTGTAACCATCGTCCTGCTCGTATTTTGTTATATCCCGCCCAAGAACTTTCAACGAACGTGACATGTGAATTGGGAGATCAAAATGAGTCCCGGAATGCATCGATGTACTGACGTAGCCTATGGAATCAGCAAATCCAGGTGCGATTTTCTCAAAGAGGTCCTTTGTATGTTCATGATACCTGTAAAGGAAAAACATGAACGGTGGATCGGCTGGATGAACGGGCATCCCTTTCCAGTAAGGTTGTCCTAGATCATATACCTTAGAATCAGACAACAACTTCAGCATCTGTTCAGCAACTTGCTTATTCGCCATCAGGCTAAATAATACTTAGATGTTTAAGAATTTATAGCATAATTGCGCCCCATTGGAGAGGAGGGACTATAGGTAATAAAACTAAGAATCCTTCAGGGCTTCAAGTGCTAATTTTCCTCCGCTGTGAAGGAAGAAATCATCAGACCCGATAGCCATTATCCTGAATCCCATCCTCAATAGGTCGCCTGCCCTTTTAGATGAAAAAGCAAGAGTTCCACCCGGGATGTCCGACTTTTCAGCTGTTTTTAACAACTTTTTCATTATTTCATTAACTACAGGAGAATCCGGCTGTCCAAGATAACCTAACGACGCTGCCAGATCATTTGGGCCAACAAACCATGCATCGACGGCGCCAGTCGTTATTATTTCCTCAAAATTATTTACAGCCTCTTTGGTTTCTATCTGAACCATTACCAAGGTTTCATCATTGGAAGTTGACAAGTAATCGTCATGTTTTGTGTAGTAAGATGAGGCCCTTCTGGCACCGGTCCCTCTTATTCCAATTGGTGGATACTTGGAGTATGACACCGCTTTCTTGGCGTCTTCTCTGCTATTTACCATTGGGACCATGATGCCATGCCCACCAGTATCCAGTGCCTGTTTAATATATACAATCTCGTTGGTTGGGACCCTAACTATGGGTGTCACGTGGTCTTTGGTTGTCTGGAGAAGTTGCTGGAGTTGAGCAACGGTTATCGGACCATGCTCCATGTCATACAGAAACCAGTCAAAGTCAAGAAGTGAAAGTATCTCCGTTACTTCAGGACTCGCTATGGTTATCCAAGACCCAAGCACCTTCTTACCTTGTTTCAATTTTTCTTTCATTATATTATGCATTTTGACACAAACCCATTACTTTTCGTAATTTTGATTTTTGTTAAATTATTATCCCCGGTTTCCCCAAATTAAGCAGTTTTTTGAAACCACTTTGAACGAGTTACGGCTCCCATGTTGATCACATTACTTGGAAGTTTTTTCTCAATAAAGGAAACTGCAGTTTCCGCAACCTTTGTCCTTAGGTCAATCATAGATTCTTCAGAGTACCAACCTATATGTGGTGTGAAAATCACATTATCCATTTCAGAGAACTTAGATCGAGATTCCGGCTCTTTTTCAAGAACATCCAAAGCAGCAGATGATATTTTTCCGCTCTTAAGCCCTTCAATCAAAGCATCTTCGTCTACAATTGGACCCCTTGACGCATTGACGAATACACAACCTTTCATCATTGAAACTTCTTTCCTGCTTATGATATGATACGTTTCCTTTGTAAGTGGTGTGTGAACACTGATTACATCCGACGATGATGTTAACTCCTCCAAAGAGACTTTCTTCACTCCCAAGGTAGCGCATTGTTCCTCCCCTACAAATGGATCATACACTTGGACTACCATGCCAAATCCCTTCATCCTAGAAGCGACCATTTTGGCGATTCGCCCAAAGCCAACAAGACCTAGGGTTTTTCCGTTAATTGGGTATATCGGTCTTCCTATTTTCCAGTTCCATACACCGTTTGTGATGGAATTGTTATAATAGCTAATTTTTCTCCATGAAGATAAAATTAAGGCTGACGTATGCTCAGCCACCTCATCCTGGCCATACTGAGGTATGTTTGCCACCACCACGCCGTGCTCTGTTGCCGATGGTATATCCACATTATCATATCCAGTTCCATACCTGACCACCCCTATTAGATCAGGAAGGGCCGAGAAAACTTTCTCATTAATCGGAGCAACCAGATTTAGTAAAATATTCGCATCGGCACATTCTTTGATGATCTCGTTGTCAGATTTTAATGAAAGGCTCTTTATTGAAGCCGGATGATTTTTCATAAGTTGACTCTCTATGTCTATGTCATCGTAAGGTGTGTCAGTTATGTAAATTCTTAACGGGCGTTCCATTTATTACCATGGCACCATAATTTAAATATTTATTTATCCGAAAATGTCAGAAGAAGTTCAGTTTTATCTCCATATAACATGATAATGTTATAATAATGGAACTAAACCTATGAAGTAACAAGAAAAAAGAAATAGTTGATACCACTCATTACAAAGTGAACATAATCTTGTATAATGGAACTTTAGTGGATGTGAAAAGGAAACAGCTCATCCCGAATTCAAGCGTAACAATCCGCGGCGAAAAGATCGAACAGATATTCCCCAGTGGGGAAAATTTACCGGAGGATTATGAAAAAAAGATTGACTGCACCGGGAAATTCATACTGCCAGGCCTGTCAGACATGCATATACATCTGCGTTCCTCACTTTTCCAGGGACCGACCTCTGACACACCGAACAGAGCTATTACGAATGGCGGTCAGATAGATGATATTCTTGTCTCAAGGCTCCACAGCTACCTCTACTGTGGCGTTACAAGTATTTACGACGCAGGAAACTTCGAGAACGTGATCTTTAAATTGAGGGACATGGAACGGAAAGGTGAGATAACAAGCCCCAGAATTTTCTGCACCGGAAATCTCCTAACCTGCCCTGAAGGGCATGGATCGTATGTAGGACTTGAGATATCTTCTCTGCCACAAGACGACGAAAAAATTAAGAGATTCCTATCAAGGAAACCGGATTTAGCAAAGATAACTTATGATGAACATAACTGGGGAATACGCCCTCTTATTCCTATACTTGAGAGAGAAACCCTCGGATCTATCATTAGAAGATGTCATGACAACTGTTTGAGGGTAACGGTGCACGTATCGAATGAATACAGGGCTAGAGAGGCTATATATGCGGGTGCTGATGCGTTAGCCCATCCAGTCATACAATCACCTATGACCCAAGAATTTGCGTGGCTTTTAAGTGAAAAAAAGATTCCAACTGTTACAACTCTGCAAATAGGTGAAGGTTATTCTCGCTTGGCTGAGACTCCAGAATACCTCAAGGAAGGATTCTACAGGGACTGTATAGAGGAGACGGAGAGGGAACGTTTGATGACAATTGAATGCAAGAAACAGAGAGAGAATATATGGGCAGCTTGGATGAAAATAATGACTCCTGTAGCGCAAAAAAATTTGTTTATGCTCAGTGAAGCAGGTGGAATCATCGTGACAGGAACAGACGGTACTACAGGTCCAGATTTGCACCGAGAGTTAGAACTACTGCAGGAAGCCGGGTTGCCCCCTCTGGAAATAATTAAGGCCACAACTTACAATAGCGCTATTTTTCTGAATATTGAGAGTGTACTCGGTTCGGTGGAACCCGGTAAATTTGCTGATCTGGTAGTAGTTGATCAGGACCCCTCTGTGGACGTGAAAAATCTCAGTTACATATCAACTGTGATCAAAGATGGAATCATAATAAACAGAAATAATCTTAAATTGCCAGTTAATAGTTAATATTCTAACATTACCTTGCTTTGGCCATTATTAGAATCAACATAAATAAACAATTTTCATCATTTTAGTTTATTTATTGCACTACTTTCAACAATCAGTTATATATTTAAGACATCTCTTCAAAAAAACATTTCAATAAATAACTTTATGTAAGAAATAATTATATACTTCAAATAACATAGCATATTCATGGTTGGTCAAGCTAACAAACCTACAGTCAGACAATTGGCACAAAGCAGCAGACTTTGGTTCTTTTTGATTGCCCTCGTGATGATTTATCCGGTATTTCTTCAGAACTTCGATTCTGAGGTATACTCATTTGGTGCACGATTTATAATTAATAAAATAAGTGCATCAACCTTATATATAGGGCTTACTGCAACAGGATATGTGGCCGGTATCACTGTTTTCAGTCTTTTTGGAGGTTACCTGTTTGACAAGATCTCTCCAAAGGGTGCAGTATTAACGGGACTGACCATTTTCAGTGTATTTTCTGCCTTGAGCGGGCAGGCATCCAGCGCTCTTGAATTAGTAATTTTTAGGATTCTCGACGGGATTGGAGTTTCAATTTTCCAAGTTTCAATAGCATCCTACCTTGGAGATTTGTTTCCAGTAACAAGGGGAAGAATGCTATCTCTCTACATTCTACTAGGTGGACTTGGCCTTTTTGCAGGCCCTTTCTTGGTCGAACCATTCACTGGCAATATTCAAATCCCTTTTGCTATGGCAGGAATACTCGGGTTTATAGGAGTATTGTTGTTTCTATTAGTGATACCAAACAAATTCAGGGAAGATGCTGATCTCGAGACACACAAATTCTCCCTGGCCGCTCTCAAGGAAAGGAATGTATTACTGGCCAGTATATCTGTTATTTTCTTTGGAGTTGCGCTATTCGCGGAAGTCAGTTATATGCCGGTTTACGTTAGTACCATACTGAACTTCACGACATTTGAATCAACATTCTCTATTTCCGCATTCGGCCTGGGTGCGTTTTTCCTTGCCATACCATTCGGATTTCTTAGTGACAAGATAGGACGGAAACCGTTGCTGATTCTCTTCGCCTCTATTCAGATCATGGCTGGTTTGGTACTTTTTGGCACACGTCCGGATTTCGCTGTTACTACTATAATGAATTTCCTGTATGGGGCAGGATGGGGTATATATTTCATGAACTTGGTAGCAATAGTACAGGACTCCGTACCAGAAAGTATGGTTGGCATTTCAGTAGGCCTCATCTACACTACGTTTAATATTGGAGCTATTTTCGGTGGACCATTGATGGGCAGTTTGATCTCTATCAGCTGGACACTGGCAGGCCTCGTCTCGATTGCTGGTGTTTCGGTGCTTACTCTGGTGTTTATCCTACCGATGAACAGAAGCAGATTCAAACAAATTGCTCAGGCAGAGCAGGCAACAGGCAAGTAGATATCCACTTTAGAAACATGGGATACATTAAGTATCTCTTTATTTTTTATTCTTAATGTGGGTTGTGCCTTTTGGGTACTGCAACTAAAGCTCGTTTTTAATTATTTTTCCTCCCTTAACAACAAACTTTATGTTTTCAGGAGTTTTCAAGCACCCAATATCAGAAAGCGGGTCTCCTTTAACAACGATGAGATCAGCGAACGCACCTTTGGTTATGGTTCCCAGAATATTTTTCTTGCCGAGTGCCTCAGCAGCAATGCCAGTAGCAGAATACAACGCTTCCGACGGTGTCAACCCTCCAGAATCTACCAGCATTTCAAACTCGTTTGCATTTGAACCATGGTAATTAAAAGGAGTTCCTGCATCCGTTCCAAAGCCGATTTTCACACCCATATCATGAGCTAAATTTACACTTGACCTATGCGCGTCAATCGCGATCTCAGTTTTCTCTATCGCCCAGTCCGGCACTCCATTGCCTCTCCCGTTCTTAGCGGTCATAACTGGGGAAATCATAGTGGGAACTATGGTACATCCTCTCTCAATTATCAAACCGCATGCTTCCCTGTCCAGATATAGGGCATGTTCAATCGTATCTATTCCCGATATAACTGAATTCTTTATTCCTGTATTCGACTGAGCGTGGGCAGCAACTTTTCTCTCCTTTGAATGAGCCTCTATAACAGCAGTGGATATCTCCTCCAGGGAGAATTGAGAATGTTTGGGACTGTCCTGTGGAGACATCCCTCCACCGGAACATGTCATTTTTATGAAATCAACGCCATTCTTAACCTGTTCCCTGACTGCCTTCCTCACCTCATCTGCTCCGTCACAGATTCTTCCCCTAAGAAAAGGAGTGTCTGCATGGCCTCCCGTTTCCGTGAGAATTTTCCCAGCAGCAAAGATTCTTGGGCCCTCAACCAGCCCATTATTAATAGAATCTCTCAATGCAACTGTCTGATAACCTGATGACCCAGCATCACGCAGGGTAGTAAATCCAGCATCCAGGGATCTCTTGGCGTTGGCGTACGCCTTCATGGTTTCATAGTTGGGACTCTCCAGAATTTTTCTGGTAAAATCTGCTTCACCACTCATGCATAGATGGACATGCAGGTCAATTAGGCCAGGCATTACGTAATAATTCTCCAGATCTATTTCTTCGCGTATATCCGAATTAGTACCAAGGGGAATCTGCCCAGGGTGAATCTGTTCAAACTTTCCTCCTTTAATTATAATAGAGGATTTGTCAACAAACCCATTAACTCCAGTTCCCAGAAATGCTGGACCAGTTTTCAACAAAATACTGTCTTGGGCGCTTAACAATTTCCTTTCCATAAAAGAATTGTTAGAGTATCGGGTATTAAATATATTTCTCCGCTACACCTAGGAAGAGAGCTTCTCGCAGGGTGGAATGTTTACAAATTACAGACTTTCCAATCGCAATGCGATCTATATTCCAATTCATGAGATTTAATGTCCATAAACGAATGAGATTTATTAAATCAGTTCGTTTTTTGAATACTTTATGCCAATTCATATTCACATTTTAAATAGTTACAAAACATCCAAGCATATGGCACTCGAAGAGCTTGTGGGCTCTGCATCTTTGGAAATCCTCGATTTAGTACTCAAGAAAGTATCTGCAGGAGAAAATGTCATATCATTAGCTATCGGAGAGCCGGTTTTTGACACTCCTAAAGAAATAAACGACGCTGCTATAGATGGAATAAATTCAGGAATGACCCATTATATTTCGTCCTACGGATCTCCTGAGTTTAGAGAAGCAGTTGTTTCAAAGGTGCGTAGGAAAAACAACATCAAGTGTTATTCTGACAACACAATTTTTATTTCAAGCAAGATGTCCATCTACGCCTCCTTTGTAGCAATTTACTCGGCCAGGGATGATGAGGTCCTCGTCCCAAACCCCGGATATTTCTATGCTGAGCCGGCTATTCTTGCAGGTCTTACACCTGTCTCGTATCACTTGAACAGTGATTATTCCCTGAATATTGATTTGATCAGGGAGAAAATTAGCAAGAAAACCAAAGCAATAGTAATAAACACTCCAGCTAATCCAACAGGGCGTATTTATTCTGAACGTGATCTAAAAGAATTGTATTCTTTGTGTCTTGAAAGAAAAATCAAGATCCTGAGTGATGAGGCTTATGAAGACCTTGTATACGAGAAAAAGCATTTTTCAATAGCTTCGCTCGAAAGTGAACCAAACATTGTAATCAGTATATTCACTCTTTCAAAAAGCTACTCAATGACAGGATGGAGAGCCGGATATATTGTAGCAGAGAAAAAGTTCATAGACCGTCTTGCAAAATTTATGGAGCACGCCTTCACATGCTTCCCGCCGTTCATACAGCACGCTTCGGCAGTCGCACTGACAAAATGCGATCGACAGGTCCAGGAATTCAAGAAAGCGTTCACAGAGAGAAGAGATTACGCTGTTAAACGCCTTAATGAGATACCACAGTTTACAGTTAATAATGTTGAAGGCGCATTTTACATTTTTCCCAAGTATTCCCTGAATATCTCGTCCAGGAAGCTGTGCGATAAGATCCTCAACGAAAAGAATGTAGCCATTCTTCCGGGAAATGCTTTTGGAACGCTAGGTGAAGGACATGTGAGATTTTCGTATTCCGGCTCAATGGATACACTTGAGGAAGGTATGGATAGAATTGCTGAATTTTTCAAAAGTTTGTGAATATTTTAATCTTTTTGACAATTTCCCGAATATATTCGGTAGCGAGCCATCATCATAAAATTTTGTTAGAGTACCAAATAAAATACTTATAGCAGAATGTCTATTAATTTGGAGATAACACATGAATCAAAAACATACCTACGATTTGGACAGGAAGAAACCCTATACTCCACAGGAATTCGTTGAGCTACTTGGCAAAATAGCCGAGGAGACTTGGGCAGGAGTACATCACCCACTGGTCCAGAAATTTCTCAAAGGCGAGCTTACCAGGGAACAGATGAAAGCCTGGGCTATACAGGAATATTGGTTTTATAAGGGCCCATCATACTGGTCTGCGGCTGAGGCTGCCAACGCTCCAACGCTGGAAGATCAGCAGATACTCATGGATCCTCTTGTTACAGAAATGGGTACGGGCAACAAGGAATCTCACGTCGATCTTTATTTAAAATACTGTAACGCACTTGGCGTGACGAAAGAGGAAATATTCTCTACCCCACTACTTCCAGCCACCGTTACTGCCATAAGTGAGTTTTACAATATCTGCAAATATTTGCCACTGCCTGAGGCGATATCTGCTGAGAAAATTGCCGGAGAAAACGTGAATAAAATAAGACACGAACTGTACGTAAAAGCCTACAAGAAATACTACAGCTGGATCCCTGAAGAATCCCTTAGATTCCACATAGAGCACGTTACTGAGGATGTAGGGCACACACAGATCGGAGAGTATCTCGTCAAAAAATATGCCACTTCCAAGGAAGCGCAAAACAGGATGTGGGAGGCGGAGGTTCGTT
Organism: Thermoplasmatota archaeon; assembly: GCA_023488885.1. Classification (GTDB taxonomy): domain Archaea; phylum Thermoplasmatota; class Thermoplasmata; order Thermoplasmatales; family Thermoplasmataceae; genus JAJZOM01. The sequence goes on from JAMDDH010000065.1 coordinate 16,112, forward strand.
TTCTATCTCTTCAATGGGTTCTGTACGATGGCATATATCAGGCAGTAGTCAATAAAGACAATCCGCCTATGTTTAATGTAAGTCGCTTCTATCCCCTGCCATACTACGATATGAACGACATTCCCGTCCCAGAATTTGATTAGTCAGGTATCTACGCAAACCATTTTTGTAAATAGGTGATAAAAATGACTGAGAAAGGATCAAGACTTGAAGGGAAAGTTGCAATTGTCACAGGGGGCAGTTCCGGAATAGGAAGGGGTGTGGCACTATCGCTGGCTGGACAAGGTGCAGCAGTTGTCGTTGGAGATATTATAAAAGCTCCTCGCGAAGGCGGCAGGGACACAGTATCTGAAATACAGGCATCTGGCGGAAAGGGACTGTTTATCGAAACTGATGTTGCACAGGAGAGATCGATTGTGAATCTCGTCGATAGCGCTGTTAAGCATTTTGGAAAACTGGATATCATGGTTAACAATGCCGGGATAAATATAATAAAAACAGTTCATGAATTGACCGGAGAGGAATTTGCGAGAATTATGGATATAAACGTAAAGGGGGTTTTTCTGGGCTGTAAATATGCCTTAGAGCACATGACTAAGCAAAATAGTGGAAAAATAATCAATATGGCTTCCAATTTTTCGTTCACAGCACTCGGGAACATATGCGCATATGTAACATCAAAGGCTGCAGTACTGGGTATGACAAAGGCTCTTGCAATAGAATTCGCACCTCTCGGAATAAACGTCAATGCGATTTGCCCGGGAGCAACTAAAACAGAGTTTACCAGGCCATTCTGGGGTAATACATCCGGTATGGAAGAGCTTGAAAAAAGGACCCCGCTGAGGAAGAATGGAGAGTTTATGGTTTCTCCATCGGATATAGGTAAAACAGCAGTATTCCTAGCTTCTGATGATTCTGACATGATGACAGGTACGAGCATTCTGGTTGATGGTGGCTGGAATGCTTGGTAAGCATTTTTTCTGAAATGAGCGTGAAAAACACTCCTGGAGGGAGTAACCAACTCTCTGTTCTTGCTTGTGTGCATCAATAAACATTGGCTCCAAGACAATAGAGTTTTTAATTCATGGGGTTCAAGGATCACAATTCATCGTATGAAGAGATATGATTCCTATCTACCCATCTTAAATCAGAAGTCCTAATCCTTTGAAGATACTCAGGATCTCGCTTAATCAACAGACAGAAATAAGTTTAACGAACATTAAAGCGGTATCTGGAACAAACATGGAATTTCTATAAAATAATTGTTAAAAAATGTTAAGGACCCGCTGAATGTCTCAGCTAAGCCCAAATTCCTTCTCCCTAAGCTCCTTTTCCTTTCTCAGAGTATCAACATCAACAAGAGAATGCCCTACAGTATACTCTTTCTGGAAAATCCATACCACAAAGATTATCAGGACAATGAAAGTTATAACTCCCCATGCTGCTGGCAAACCATATAAGGGAGCTAATCCGCCGAGTATTAATGGAAGCAGGAAGGCACCGCCACCCGTTCCAAATCCTTCAAAATACCCTGATGCTGCTCCAACCAACTGAACGCCGTATCTGTCGGCTAAAAGTGCGAATATCGGGCCGGCAATCAGAAATGGAAGTCCTGTTGCGATTGTAACAATCCAGACGAAAGCTACGGGAACAGGGTGATAAATAGTTATTAACACCACGCCAAGCAGTGATATAAATCCTCCACCCATTCCTATCTTTATGTAAATAACCCTCTTTCTGGTCTTGTCGCTCAAATAACCGAATATGAGTATCAGGACGCCTTGTACTGTGCCCCACACGGTTCCGAGAAGCTCTGCCTGCTGAATGGAAAAATTCTCGAATCCAGCAACCTGAAATATCCAGAACCCTGAGATGACATTGGCTCCTCCAATAACAACCAGACCGGCAAGTATTGAAAGTACCATCCACCTGTATTTAAAAAGCCCTTTGCTCACATTTAGAAATCCCAGTCCTTTCACCGGGGGGACGTCTCCCCAGTCTATGTGGGGAAGGTTAACAAGTGGGCCATAAGGTTTCGCGAGGAAAAATGTCAAAATGCCAACAATTATTCCTATTATTCCAATGATCTCAGCCCACGCAGCCCAGCCAAGAGTTAAGGACACTATCGCTCCGGCAATAAAGTCAACAGAAATAGCCCAACTGTATATGGCAATGAATATGCCAAGATACTTTGATCGTTTCTCGATTGGAAACCACAATTGTACGGTCTTGACAAGACCTGACCATGCCGCTCCGTTAAAAACACCCTCTACCACTCTTATTAACACCATTTCATCAAAATTTTTGACGTATGGAAAAAAGAATGTGGATATGCCCGCTATGATCAAACCAACAGTAACAATTCTATATGGCCAGTACAGATCATTGAGATAACCCCACAAAAAGTTAGTTACAATGAATGCAGCGCCGAATGTCGCAATGAGTACGCCTATCTGTAATGATCCGAATCCATACTGGGCTACTATGAACTGATCCGAGGTAGGGAACCAGTACCAGATGGCCGCATAGGTGAACGAACCCAATATGCTCCACACAAGAACCAAGCGTTGCTGTCTCTTCAGCCTCTGTTTTTCATCATCTGTCAATTGCACGAACGCTTTTATTGGTACGTTGGGCCAGATTACAAAAGGATCTCCTTTTTTCATTTATCTTCGAAAAAATATTACTTACTAGAAATATATAAACATTGCCACACTAATTCATTCACATTGATTTAAATATTAATGATAATACTCTGAGAACCATAAAGAATTCTTGAATTGTGCAGAAACATGGAAAAATAATTCCTCAGGTACATAAATTTTCGGCACTTTCCTATTTTATGTGCGTTAATTCTGCTTAAAAGAGATCGTGCCACCTCACTCTGTTACCTGACAGGATTTCCACCATTGCTGGAGATTTATTTCTCCTGATTTCTGACCAGCAACTCTTCGTTGGCGTATTCAGATTGTTCAGCAAGATATCTCAACAATCTGCCAATGGTATCACTGTGATGGTAGGTGGTCTTTTCCCTCCCCCCTCTGATAATATCTGCAGGAACTTGTTCTGGCAGGTCACATGAATCTCGCTTCGTAGTCTTGTCATACACTAATGATGCACCCGTGTATGTTAGACATCTATGTTAAGACACATCCGTATTTTGTATTTTTAAGTTGACGGCAGTTTTCACATAGAATATGTGGTAATGAATTCAAATATAAAGATTTGCAAATATTTATAAACTGGTAGTCGTAGCATTTATAATACGAAGAGGAAAATATGGTAGAAGCACATGAGTATCAGGTGAGTGCCAGACTGGAACGCTTTACAACTTGGCCTTGGTCGTACACCGTTCTTGTCGTTGTTGGAGCAGCATATTTTTTCGGACTTTTTGATGTGTTGACAATAGGAGTCGCTGCTCCCGCTATAGGTACACAGTTAGGAGTTGCGCCACAGAATGTAGCAGGTATCGGAACAGTGATTTCTCTAATTGGATACACCATCGGAGCATTTCTTTTTTCGCACATTTCCGATACAATGGGAAGAAAGAGGGGGTTAATGGTGTCCCTCATCGCATACTCAGTAGGATCTTTATTGACTGCTACTGCTACAACGGTAACTCAGGTATACATATGGAGATTCGTAACAGGTATAGGAATAGGGGCTGACCTTGCAATAGCAGCATCTTTCCTTAGCGAACTCGCTCCACACAACATAAGGGGAAAATTCCAGAGCCTGGGTACTTTCTTCGGCTTTGTCGGTGCAGGAGTGGGGCCGCTTATTGGATTTCTTATAATTCCGGCCTGGGATTTCGGATGGAGGATCTTCTTTATAATCGGTTCGCTTGGTGGAATCTTTGTCATATTTATCAGAAGAAATATGCCTGAAAGCCCTAGATGGCTTGTGAGCAAAGGGAGAGACAAGGAAGCTTCCGATTTGCTTGATTCAGTAGAAAAAGACTATAAACAGAGGCACGGGAATCTCCCGCCAGTGAATCCGACCAAGGGAGAGATAGTAGTCAGTGAGACAAAGATACCTTTGCTTCAATTGTTCAGCAAGAAACACGGTCTGAGGCTGATCCTTGTTCTTGCCGTATTCTTGCTTTACTACTTTTACACATACCCATTCCTTGCCCTTACCACTTCGTTGCTCTATGCATCAGGGTACACAATAATAACGAGTTTGTTAGTTGTTGGCTTTGGCAGTCTTGGGTATGCCATAGGTTCTTTTTCTGCATTCCTGTTTTCAGAGCGTATTGAGAGAAAGTATCTAATTTCGATTCTTTTCGTAGCGCAAGGGCTCTCGATGTTTGGATTGGCGATAAGACTGAACATTGCTGAGATACTGATATCCGACTTCGCAGGCGCGCTAACAAATACTTTCCTGGCAACTACGCTATACGTCTATGCGGCTGAGAATTTTCCAACAAGAGCAAGAAGCAACGGTGTTGCTGCAACGGATGGTCTCGGTCATCTGGCACCGGTATTTTCTATTCCTATTGCACTAGCCGTGTTCATGAGCAGCGGGTTCTTTAACACCTATTTGATGCTCGGCATAGTTGCAATAATCGGAGGAATGGTTGTTCTTCTTGGAATAAGAACAACGGGAAAGAAACTGGAAGATATATCGGAATGATTTGAACCGGAGAAAACCTAAACTCTTGAGAGGAGCAGTAATCCTTTGAAACTGCTCAAATTTATATTTTATCACATCTTGTTAACTCAGTTTCTGGAAGCCTTTGAGTAAGCGATATTTACCCGAATCTATAGGCTTCAGGCACTGGTACAATTCTCATCTCACCATTGGGAAAGCTGAGTTCTTTGTGAGTGTAACATATGGTTTTGAAAAAGTGAAATGGACTCCGCAGAGAGATTAGATTTCTATCGATTCCCATAAGCTTAAAATGACGGTGGCAGACCCAGAGAATGCCTTGCTATTAAGGACAGTGTCATCTGTTCCGGCACTGGTCCGACTCTGAAAAGCCTCAGATTCCTCCAATGGAGTTCAATACCCATATCAACAGAGAACGCCATGCCGCCAAAGACCTGCATTGAGTGATCTGCCAGTGCACAGGCTGAGCTTGCAGAAAGGTATGCAGCTGCATTTGCTTCAAACATTCCATCCTCACCGGCATCGCGTTTTCTGGCAGCTTCTTCAATCATGCGCCAGCTCGCTTCAAGCATTATTTTCCCATGCGCGAGTGGAAACTGTATAGACTGGTTTGCTCCCAATTGCTTTCCGAAGAGTGTTCTGTCTTTTGCATACTGTGTCGCACTGTTCAGCACTAACTCGCCAGTGCCGAGAGAAATGGAGGCCGTGGAAAGCCTCTCAAGGTTAAGTATGCCTGTAAGGGCGCGCCAGCCTTCTCCCTCCTCACCCAGTATATCATCTTCCGAAATTGTTACATTATCAAAGAATACTTCGCATGATCCGAGAGATCTGAGAGCAATATCATCGATTCTGGATGTAGTGATACCACTGTGCTCTTTTGGGTTGATGGCAAAAAGAGTCATGCCTTTTGTGCTTCTGGTCTTCTCCTTTGTGGTCTTTGCGAGAACCAGCATGAGATCGGAGATGTGCGCCATTGTTATCCATATCTTTCTTCCCGAAAGTATGAATTCCCCGTTTGAGCGATCCGCACGAGTTGAAATATTCAATGTATCAGTTCCGGCATTGGGTTCAGTAATTGCGATCGAAGATATCACTTCATTTCTAGCTATCCTGGGAAGAAGTTTTTCTTTCTGCTTTTCGGATCCCAGTGAAGATATGGAAAATGCGCCGAATACATTATGAGCCATGATCAAATCACCAGCCGCAACACCGTGTAAGGAAGACGTGTGGCGCACGATCTTTACATAATCAGAAACAGACAGTCCGCTCCCACCATATTCTTCGGGCAGCAGTAATGTGGTAAGGCCCAGATTTCTTATTACTTCAAGGAATTCGCCTGGAAACTCGGCCTTCTTATCCTTCTCCACCCAGTAATGAGTATCAAATTTCCCTGTTCCTTGATTTATGTAGCTGATAATAGTATCTAACATGCAACGTCCCCATTCATTTCTTTCTCTTGGTTTGCGCCGCGCTCTTCCCAATCTCTTTCAGAACTCTTTCACTCCACAGAGGTAGCTGATTCAGCCTTGCTCCGGTCGCATCGAATACTGCATTATTTATAGCTCCTGAGACGGTTATTATTCCCATTTCAGCGATTCCCTTAGCACCGAAGGGACCCTCATGACTCCTGGATTCAATAAATTCCACCTGTATTTCCGGTACCTCGGTTATTCCCGGGACTTCATAATCAGAAAATCCGGTGTTCACAACCTCACCGTGCTGAAGGGCAAGCTCCTCAAATAATGTATGCCCTATTGCCTGGATTGCACCGCCAATTATCTGGCCCCTGGCACCACTGGGATTTATTATGGTACCACAATCATTCACAATTACGAGCTTCAATGGTCTTACAGTGCCTGTTTCAGTATCGACCTCAACCAGTGCTGCAGTAGCGCCTGTAACATAGTCCGAAGAAATATTTCCCTTGTTTGTCTTCGGGTCCGCCATTTCAGTATCCGGATCAAAATAGTAGTAACTGAAATATGTTTTTCCGCCCTTACTGAAATGCATCTTCCTGATAAATTTTCCAAGGTCTAAGAAAATGGAAGAATCTGACAGGGACTTTATGATTCCATCTTCTATTACTAAGTCCTGAACGTCAGTCTTGAAAAACATGGCAGCATCCGCAATAATCTCAGCCTTGAGCTTTCCGGCGGCTCTCTGGGCTGCTCCTCCGTTTACGAAAGTGCCTCTACTTGCATGGGTTGCAGTATCCCATGGCCTGAATTCAGAGTCTCCTTTGTATACAACATTTACCTTGCTAAGTGGGACTCCAATTTCCGAAGCCACGATCTGGGAAAGCGACTGTATTGAACCCTGGCCCAGTTCACTTATTCCAGTAAAAAGAGTAATGTTCGCATAGTCGTCCATTTTCACAACGGCTCCGCTCCCATCTGTGTGATATACTCTTGCTCCTCCGCCAACGTGGATCAATCCTGCAAAGCCAATGCCTAGTTTTTTTGATCCATGGTTTACCACCATATGGGGGCCTTTCCAGCCTATGGCCTTAGCTGCCTTTTCCAGAGCACTCTTAAGATTTGAGTTTCTGATGAACATTCCCTGTGGGGTTAAATAATCGCCCTGATGTGAGTTGATAAGCCTGAATTTAAGTGGATCCATGCCTAATTCATCCGCCAGCATGTCCAGGTGAGATTCCAGTGCAAAGTCCATTTGCGGATTCCCGGCCCCCCTCATATTTATAGTATAAATGTTATTTGTATATACTGCCTTAGCGTCAAACCTCACATTAGAAACCTTATAGAGGCCTGTAACTGTTGAAGCCATCACTCTTGCATCAAATGCTCCCCACGAAACATACGCTCCTGTATCCAGTACTGCATGTACGTCTCTTGCCAGCATCTTTCCATCCCTGTCGACTCCGCTTTTTATCTTTATCTTGACAGGCTGTCTTGTTGGCGAGAATTTGAAATCTTCTGTACGGTTTAACAATATCTTGACCGGTCTTCCGGTTTTGAGTGCCAGAGCAGCAGTGATGACCTCAAATGGATACAGTGCCATACCTCTGCCAAATGTTCCGCCTATGTAAGGTTGAACTATCCTGATCTTTGAAGGATCATAATTAAGCGCCTCTGCAAGCTCTCTTTTTAGCTGGAAAGGCTGCTGTGTATTTGAAATCAGGACAAGATTTCTTGATTCATCGAAGGTTGCAACCGCACCTAAAGTTCCCAGAGGGGCAAACGCGACTCGAGGAATGTCAAATTCATCTTCTCTGATAAGGTAACTCTGCCTGAAACCCTCATCAATTGATCCTGATTCAACATTAAAATTAATCTTTACCACATTGCTGCCGGTCTCATCGTGAACAAGAGGTGCGCCATTTCTCAAAGCCTGTTCCGTATCAAATACACCATCTATCCGCTCGTAGTCTATTTCCACATCTTCCTGTACATCTTTTGCAACCCTTTCCAGATCGGTTGTAGCAACTGCCAGGATCTCATCGCCGATTGATCTTATTTTCGGATATTTCAGCGGAGGATTGTCTTTTAAGGGACCTATATTGCTGAACCCTGCGTCTTTGCCAGTAATTATCGCTTTTACATGATCTCTCCTGAAAAGTTTCTCATAATCCAGTCTCTTGATAATACCATGAGAGATCGGGCTTCTCATTATGTAAGCATATAACATACCTGGAAGTTCAACATCATTTATGTACTCCGCAAAACCCCTGACCTTATCATAACCGTCAAATGTTCTTGGTACAGGAGTTCCAATATATTTCCCATCTTCTCTTGCGAAGGTGATATATTGCAGATTCTCCGTACGATTCTCAGCCGCTCTAGACATTCAATAAAGCTAGCATTGGAACGGTATTTATTTTTATCGGTGCCAAAAATTCATAGATACCATAAATCAAAATTATCTGGCACGCGGGAAAGTAGCGCGGAAAAATTGTTGGTGATTAACGATCCAGAATTACATATCCAGTTCAACATACTTTTTATTGAACACGGCCTTTTCGTATATGTACTTCGCAGATATGACGTCCAGAGTTGCATATCCAACGGACTTGAACAAGGTAATGTCATTCTCTTTCCTTGGAATTTCAACTTTCTTTGACAATATATCTTCCAGTTCCACCAAGTTTTCTAATTTCAGAACACCATCATCTACTGCACCCATTATGTCTCCTGCCTCTTTGAGAACAAATTCCGTTTTGTCAAGAATAACATGATTCGCCCTTTCAATGGTAGTAAGATCGAGTTCCTTCCGATTAGGAAGTGTTCCAATACTTGAAATATGACAGCCCTCCTTTATGTGGTTGCCATCAATCACGGGAACTTCTGAGTCCGTTGCAACTATGAGAATATCTGAGCGATCCACTACCTGATTTGCGTTTCCAGCATCGTATGAGTCGACACCAAGCTTCCTGATCCTGTCTACGAAATCTTTCCTATGGACGGGATCTCTACTGAATACCACTACTTTTTCCAATTTTCTGGGCACGAGCATCGCTCTTGTCAAAAAGAAGGCCTCAAGCCCTGATCCTATGACCCCAAGGGTAGTGGCATCAGCACGGGATACGTATTTTGCGCACAACCCAGCCAGAGCCCCTGTCCTTAGCGCTGTTACATAATTTGAGTCCAGAATCGCGAGAATTTCACCAGTGGTGGCTTTTGCCAGCATGGTCAAACCAGTTGACTTAGGAAGCGAAATTTTCTGGTTTTTCTTGTACTCGGATACCAACTTCACCAGAAATACATCTCTGGTAAAGTCTACAGCAGGCATGGAAAGCCACACTGATGTTGATTCCTCAATTGTAATTACCTGCCTCATGGGAAGTATGTATTCTGTTTTTCTTATCAGATCTCTCTCCAGATAGTTCATGAACTCTCCCATGTCGGAGACAGAATCTGATGCTTTGAAATTTATGAATTTCACCAGCCGAATCACTCCCTCACTCCGGGAAGACCCAGGGTTTTTTCCGCTATACTTACAAGTGCGAGCTGTTCAGAAATTGGGCCCATTCTGTAGTATCGTATGTCACGGAACAGTTTCTCTACCATTCCCGACAGGTAGCCGCTTGCACCAAGTGTCTGCAATGAAGCATCAATCGCTGAGGAAGAAGCTCTAACTGCGTGATAATAAACACCCATGGGAAGATCGCGATTACTTTCTATCCCACCGCCATCAACCATTCTAGCACTGTGCTCCAGATAAGCCCTAGAAGCTGAAAGCTCCACATATGCTTTTGAGAGGGGAAACTGGATTCCCTGGTTTGCTCCTATCTCTCTCCCGAAAACAACTCTTTTTCTAGCATAATCCAATGCTCTCGATAAAGCCATGTTACCCATGCCAATGAACATTGCACTCAACGCAAGCCTGTCAGCGGCAAAGGTCTTGGATAACATTGACCAGGCTCTGTCAGGCTCTCCTAGAATCGATTCCCTGTCTATTATTATTCTGTCAAATGAAATAGAATAAAGGGGAAGAAAGTTCAATCCCATTTTCTTAAGTTCTTTGAATTTTATTCTATCTGGCTGCTTGCGTGTGATGACAAAAACGGTAAGGCCGTGGCTCTTTTTCTCTCCTGAGTCTGAAGTCCTGGCTGCCACCATCAGATAATCAGCATTTTTGCCATTTGTAACACAATACTTTTCACCACTTATTTCGTAGTCCCCATTCTCAGCTGGTGTTGCCCTGGTTCTTATGCTGAGGGCATCAGCGCCTGATTGTTCTTCGGCCAGTGCAAGATTCACCTTGGATTTGCCAGTCATTACTTCAGGCAGGAAAGACTTCAGCTTCTGTGTTCCATAATCGTCGAATAGCTTTGCAGAAAGATTCTGTGCAACAAAATAATAAGTCAAAGTGCCTACTTTTGAGCTCATGTCCAGAATGTTCTTAACAAACTCTGTGAAGCTGATGCCAGAACCTCCGTTTTTCTTTGACACCAGAAGGCCAAATTTGCTTCGCTCTCCGAGAGATTGCCAGAATTTTTCGGGAAATTCCTCCTTTTCAGAGACATCCGTATAATAGTCCTCGTCAAATTCTGATGTGAATTCTCCTAACCAATCCTTTCCATACATAATCCTTATCTCCCCTTCCTACGTCCAAAGTAGTTAACCAAACTCCCCATTCATCCTCCTCATAAACCAGCAAAGAACATGTATCAGGAGAATGAAGCAATTAATGCCGCTGCAGGAAAGCAAGATTCAACAAACCTTTCCACACAACATCAACAGCAACGGGGCTCTTTGCTTCTCACCTTCCCTTATAGTTTGCCTTACGCTTTTCCAGGAAGGCTTTCACTCCCTCTTTGAGGTCTTCCGTATAGAACAGGGATGAGTTTTCTTTCAGTTGATATTCCATGCCTTCATCAATGCTCATCTCAGAGCCGTTGTTTACAACGGCTTTTATAGCTCCCACGGCCATTGGTGCTTTTTCAGCAAGGGCAGAGCTTATTTCTTCCACCTTTTTCATTAGCTCTTCCGGATTCTCTACCCGGTTGACAAGGCCAAGTGACAGCGCAATATCAGCAGTCATCCATTCACCCAGTAATGCAATCTCCTTGGCCTTAAGTTTTCCAACAGCTCTCGGCAATCTAACAAGTATTCCTGCACCAGGGCTGATTGCAACATTCACTTCAGGCAAACCAAATTTTGCCTTGCTTGAGGCTACAACAATATCTGCCGCCTGAATAATCTCCAGATTGCAGTGTCCGTTTACAGCAGCTATTATTGGCTTCCTAACATGCTCCATCAGCCTGAATAGGTCTATGACCTTCCTGTTGAATCTTTCTATTCCCTTTGCATCGAAAGCAAGAAATTCCTGCAGATCTCCACCGACTGAGAAGGCTCTACCCTTGCCTGTAATAATTATTACTTTTGTGTTGTCATCATATTTAGAATCGTTAAGGAAATCGGTTAATTCATCAACCAGTGCTTCATTCCAGGAATTCAGGCTGTCCGGTCTGTTAAAATATACTGTGGCAACAGCATTGTTTCTGGAAATCTCTATGTTTTTGTAATCCATAAAATATCCTCTTTTTGCAATACATAGTTGAAGTATTAAGATTTGTTGCCATAAATTTTGAAATATGCCTGGCATTCTTTGTTCTGTTCCAGTGATAAATCGCGCTGTTTCTCGCAGTGGTGAAACGAGAGAACATTTATAGGTGATTCACCGTTGATATTTTATGCTCAATGATCTCTTTGACCCAAAGGCTGTTGCCATAATTGGAGCGTCTCAGGATCCTACGAAAATAGGGAATGCAGTCTTGAGAAACATGATAGATTCAGGCTATGGTGGAAAGATTATCCCGATTAATCCATCAAGCCCCGAAGTAATGGGCCTTAAATGCCATCCATCCATAGACGATCTTGAGTCTGTGCCCGATCTCGCAGTCATAGCTCTTCCTGCTAACCGCGTCTATGACGCTCTGGGCGCTTGTGTCAAAAAGGGAGTTAATTACGTGATCGTAATTGCCGGTGGTTTTTCTGAGCTTGGAAAAGAAGGCAAAGAGAGGGAGCAGCAGATGAAGAATCTTATAACAAATACACCTACAAGGATAATTGGTCCGAATACTCTTGGAGTGTATTTCCCTCATTCAGGAGTGAATACATCACTCACTTCCAGAGGAATGATATCATTCCTTCCGAAAGGAAATATCGCATTTGTGTCTCAGAGTGGGGCCCTTGGGCTTCTCACCATGGATGCAGTGTCTGAATATAATGTCGGAATTTCAGCATTCCTCAATCTTGGAAACAGAATAGATTTGAATGAGGTAGAACTTCTTGATTATTTTGCTTCCGATAAGAACACCAAAAGCATTGTATTGTATCTGGAAAGTGTGCCGAAAGGCAGAGAGTTTTTTGACAAGGTAAAACTGGTAAGCCCGAAAAAACCAGTCATTATCCTGAAATCCGGAAGAACTCAGGAATCCGCTATTGCAGCATCCCTACATACTGGGGCAATGGCATCAAATGATGCAATTGTTGACGGCGCAATTTCCCAATCAGGGGCGGTAAGGGCTTTCGATGAAACTGAGATGATGGATTACAGCAGAGTCTTGGCATATTCCAGTAAACTTAGAGGGGACAGAATTGCAATACTTACAACAGCGGGAGGAGTGGGAGTCATAACTGCAGATTATGTCTCTTCCAGCATTAATGGTGTAGGATTGAAAATGGCGAAGTTTTCAGACGAGACCAAATCTAAGATTAGAGAAGTTATTGTCCCTTTTGCCTCAGCGAATAACCCGATTGATCTGACTGCAGATGGAAGCATATCGGACTTTGACAAGGTTATAGGCATTCTTGAAAATGATGAAAATGTTGATGGGATTATAGCATACCCATTGCCTCAAACTCCAAGAATGGGTGTAGGAGTTGTGGAGGTTATAGATAAGTACAAGAACGAAAAGAAACCGATTGTCGTGGGGGTTCTCGGGTCCCAGATAGCCAAAGATTTGATAGTTGAATTTGAGAAGAGAAAAATCCCAGCTTATCCATCCGTGCATAGAACTGTGAAAGCGGTCAAAGCTTTGCGTGTTTACAGTGCATATGTTGAAAGGAGGGAAAGTCAGTGAATGCTGATGAAGCCCGCAAGCTAATAGAAAGTGGAAGGGTGGATGAACGTACCCTGAAGGACATTCTGTCATTTTATGGAATTTCTGTTCCAAAAGGTGTGACGGTAAAGAATATTCCGGACAGCTTGGATCTGCACTATCCAGTGGTTCTGAAAGTTTCAGACCCTGAGATTCTGCACAAGACTGAAGCTGGAGGTGTCAAAACAGGAATTGGGGATTACAGCCAACTAAGAATAGAGTTTGAGAAGATGTTCAGGAAATTTCCCGGCAAGAATTTCCTGATAGAGGAAATGATCAGCTCAGGCGTTGAAATAATAATTGGCGCAATTGACGATGAAAGCTTTGGGCAAGTAATTATGCTTGGCATGGGAGGAATATACACAGAACTCTACAAGGACGTGGTATTCAGGCTCCTACCCATTGACAGGAACGATGCGGAGGACATGATAAACAGCGTTGGTGTCAGAAAATTTGTTGAAGGATTCAGGAATATCAGAGTTTCCGGAGATGAACTCATCCGCCTTCTTCTGAAAATTTCAGATTTCGTTACAGCAATAGGATCTAATGTAAAACAGCTGGACCTCAATCCGGTAATATTGGGCAATGACTCAGCCGTGGTGTTAGATGCCAAGCTAATCCAAAACCCGCCAAATAAATTATAACGGGTCTCCCTGCCCATTTCCGTCAGTAGTTAGATAGAGCCATTACTCCCTTGTTGAGAAGGTTTCCGTTGTAACCAAGTCCGCCCAAACCTGTAACAAGGCCCATTTTACAGTCCTTTACCTGGCGGCCGCTTGCTTCACCTCTCAATTGCTGGATTGCCTCTGTGAAAAGCGAGAAACCTCCTGCAGTACCGGCCTGGCCACCTGATAGTTGCCCTCCGCCAGTGTTCACTGGAAGGACTCCGTTATAGGAGATATCGTTATTTTCAATGAAGTGTCCCCCTTTCCCTGGCTTTGCAAAACCCAGAGCTTCCAGCTGCATTAACACGATTATGGTAAAGTCGTCGTATAGCTGGAGAAAATCAACATCTTTTCTAGATGCGCCGCTTTCCTCGAGTACCTTGTCTGTTGCAGCACCCATCTTCAAATCCGTTATGTCTCTGAGATCATTTTCTGCATCTGTATTCAAGGCTGTTTCGAAACTCTTGATGTATACGGGTCGATCTGTAATCTTCTTGGCGTGTTCCTCACTCGAAAGCATGATTGCGTAGGCTCCATTAATCGGTATGACTGCATCCATCACCCTCATTGGAGAAGCAATTACTGGAGATTTCATATATTCATCAATGGTGAGGGGCTTACGCAGATAGGCGTTTGGGTTGAGCATGGCATGTTTTCTGGATGTAATTGCGATGTTTGCCAACTGCTCCTCATTAGTACCATACTGGTTCATATGTCTCCTCATGATGAACGCCCCCTCACTTAGCGGGCCAACCATTCCTATTGGCATTTCGTAATTAATTTCATATCTCCAGGTACGCTCAGGCCTGAAGCGAGATTGCATAGGTGCGGGCATCATGGGGGTATCTGCGCCTATAAGGATAAAGTGGTCCAGTTTTCCTGAGGCTATGGAAAGATATCCCTGAACCATTGAAAAAAAGGCTGCAGCGCCACCGTGATCAGAAACAAATGTTAGAGAAGGAGAGAGACCTAAGTTAGCTATTACTTCAGAAGACCATATCATGGCGTGCGGCCACATGGGCCTGTTCAACCCTATTCCATATTTCATTGAGTTGAGATTTTTTTTAGAGATCCCCACAGCATCCAGAAGTTTATTCAGCGCAAAAGCTTGGTATTGTTCGGTAGTGTACACCTCTTCACCCTTGTCTTTCCTGGCTCGAGATGGTTTCATTATGGAGTAACCCGATACTGCAACTTTTCTCATAATATAATGCAGAGAATTATAAAACTCTTAAATCTTGTTGTCGAAAACTTTCCATTGCAGTGCATTACTAATTCTTGCAGCAGCATTGTGTTAGATTTGTTATCCGAGTCATGCCATAAAATCTCTCATTCTCTACTCGCGTTTTCTTGCTCTAGAACTCTGTGCAGTATTTTACCTATGGATGATTTCGGAAGCTCAGAGCGGAATTCTATGATTCTCGGAACTTTGTATGCAGAAAGTCTGGCCCTGCAGAACGCAACAATATCAGTCTTCGTTATTTCACATTTGGAAACGATGAATGCTTTTACTGTTTCTCCATAAATAGGATCATTTATGCCAATTACTGCGGTCTCCCTAACACATTCGTGCTCCATTATCGTATTTTCCACTTCTGTTCTCCAAATTTTATATCCACCTGAAATTATAACATCCTTCGCCCGTCCTAACAAGTAGATGCCATCTTCTCCTACATATCCAGTATCTCCAGTAAGGAGGTAGCCCCCAGATGTAAATACCTCTAGATTCTTTTCCTCGTTCCGCCAGTATCCCGACATCACCTGAGGACCTTTAACCGCTAACATTCCAATTGATGAAGCTGGAAGTATATTCCCTTCGCCGTCCACTGTAACAATCTCGGTTCCCGGTAGAGGCTTGCCCACATAATTTTCCTTGAATTTCCCGGGTGGAGCCACAGAAAGTTGTGGAGAAGCTTCTGTCAGACCCCAACCCACAACAATGGTTTTTCCGGTCATAGCCCTGAATTCATTGGCCACATTCTCATGTATCTTGTCCCCTGATAAGAAGAATATTCTCACTGAGGAGAGGTCCCTGTTCCTGAGATCAGTAGATTTTACAAGACTGCTGTATACCGTTGGGACTCCAATAACCACTGATACTTTCTGCTGTTCTATTATGTCCAGGAGAACCGTGGGGTCGAATTTACTCATAATTATAGTCTTTCCGGCATTGTAAAGTGATGTATTCATACTGCAATTCATACCACCACTGTGTGTCATGGGAAGAAACTGTACAAATGTCTCCTTTCCATATTTAAGACCCAACATTCCGCTCAGACCTGACAGCATATGCATGACATTCCTGTGGCTAAGCGGAACTCCTTTAGAGAACCCTGTCGTCCCTCCGGTAAAGAAAATAACTGCGGTGTCTTCCGGTTTGATTTCCGGAGGTTTAAATCCATCAGAACTACCATAAAAATCGGGGCCTCGACTTACTATAATTGTTTCTTTGCAAGAATTGGATGCAGAATCTCTCTTGATTTCGTCAACAAATTGGATGGAAGCTTGTGTGTTATCGGAAATGTAATCCAATTCTCTCTTGCTTGATCTGAAATCGACCGGCACCACAATGCCGCCGGCTCTCAGAACAGCATAGAATGCTACCACAAATTTCCAGTTGTTAGGGAGATAGAGGATAACTCTCTCCCTTTTTTGAATACTATACTCGTGGACGAGGTAAGATGCCAGATTTGTGATCTTTTCTCCTAACTGCCCGTAAGTAAAACTGTAACCTCCATCAATTATACACGTCGAGTTTTTGTCTCCATGGCCTATTATCTCATGTAACAGTTCTGGACCGGGCAACATTTACTTTACACCCAGTATGTATTTAACAACTTCTATGGTTCCACGCCTGCTTACACAGAAAATGATAAGGGTTGTTACGTACGTTTTTGTATCTAAAGCAATTTGAATTCTGGAAGCCCTATTTCTTCGGACACGGTCCTGAAAACAACTCTCACTGGGTCCCCTATCTTGACATTTTTACCATTTTCAGAAAGAATCCTGCTGTACAATCTGATTCCTTCCTTGAGTTCGACTGACGCTATGACATAAGGCACCTCCTTCTCGAATTCCTTGGAGTTCATAATGACCCGGTTTATTTCAGTGAATGAGTAGACTTTTCCTTCTCCGGAACTTTTTACCCATTCGAGATCAACAGAATAACACTTTACACAAATTGCCTTTGGATAAAACTGAGTGTTCCCACATTTTATGCACTTCTGTATCAGAAGCTTATCTTCACTTAATCCTTTAAAAAACTGAGAATTTATAGGATCAATTTCCGGCAGAGGCTTATCATTCTGCATACTATGAATAAGCCAGCCTTTCTTAATAACATTTTCTTTAAATGTGACAATTTAACAGGAACTTTCAGTAAAATAAGGAACCAGGTGTTGAACATTCATTTATTCACCGGCTTAAGTTACTACTGTCCGTGGGCACTCCAAACTCCATTACCCATTCTTTAATTTCTCATCGGGGAAGTCCATGTATCCCACCTCTGAAGAATGTAGGGTTTACTGTTTTCCCAGAATCCCTAACTCTTCCATAAATGGTTGGCGAACCAAAAAGTTATGGTTTGAGATCGAGAATCTCTTCCAGTCTCTTCTTGGCGGCATCGTATATAGGTACGTATCCAGTACATCTGCATATATGTCCTGCGAGTCCATCCTTTATGTAATCGCCCATGTTTCCACTGTACAGTTTGTCAATAATATCCGGTTCTTTCTTTAGTTCAAACTCCATGGCTTTTACCGCCATAATGAATCCGGGTGTACAGTAACCGCACTGAAAGGCCCATTCGTTCATGAACTCGTATTGAATTTTGTCCAGTTCTTTTGTCGTGCCCAGGCCATCCACGGTAAAGACTTCTTTCCCCTCAACCTTCATTGCCGGATACATGCAGGAATATATGTTCTCCGAATTAACTATAACTGTGCATGCCCCGCATCCCTCCGCCTCGCATCCCTGCTTCACTCCTTTCTTCCCCAGCTTTTTTCTCAAAATATCAAGCAGAGTGTCACCAATGTTAGCTTCAACAGAAATGGTTTCTCCGTTTAGGGTGAATATCAAATCTCTCTTATCTGCCATAATTTTCAACCCCCATCAATTCCGTAATACCTCTCCTGAACAGAGTTCCCAGCAATTTTTTCCTGTAATCAGACGATGACTTGTGGTCTGTGTAAAATTTTATATTCTCATTCTTTAATATCATTTCAACTCCCTTTTCAACAAGTTCGGCTTCAAAGTGTTTTCTTTTCAATTCATCTTCAATCTCGTTGAGCCGTATTGGATGTGAATCGAGAGCTCCCCCCCCTACTGAAATTCCAATGTCTTCCAGATAGTTATCTTTAACATTCACTGCAAGAGCCATGCTCACATCACTGAAACCGTGTTTTGTGTAACTGAATTTTAGATAGGTTGATTTGTTGTAAGACGAAACAGGAATTTCAACAGATTCTATTATAGATCCCTTCGGTATGTTTGGACTGAACATGTTGGAATACATTTCGGACATTCTTACATTATTTGTTTCCTCACCATCTGTAATGTTTACAGATCCTCTCAAGGCCAGCAAACAGACGGACAGATCGAATGCTGGAAACGCAGTAAATACCTGACCTCCAACAGTTCCCACATTTCTTACTTCTTTTGGGATCGATAAGACGGCCTGATCAATCATGTCGATCTTTGTTATGCACTTCCCGACATCGCTCAGTTTTGTCATCGCACCAACTTTAACTGATCCCACGTTTTCTTTCACGTACGAAAGATTAAGTTTCTCAAGGTTTACCACGGATTCCACATTGCTCATTATCCCTTTATTTGAGAAGATATATATGCCAGTCCCACCAGCAATAGGCATTGAGTTTTCCTCCGATCCTAGAATCTCACACGCTTCTTTGATAGAGGTAGGAATATGGTAACTTTTCAACTCTAGTTTATAGGGCATACTGTTATGCAAGAACAGAGACTTATTATTTTTTTCTACCACAGTGTGACGAAAGCAGTAATTCCTCATTAACTCACTATTCTACTGCCATTGTTCCTCTTCACTCCGTTGACTTATTTGATTTACTGGGCATTTCATGAATAATTGGACGGAGAGAGGCATAGAAAATACGGCATCAAAATCCTGCTAGATTTTGATTGATTCAACCCATGTTTTCAAATCCTTCTCAGCCAAATTATCTTTCGTTTCCAGAGTAGACTTCCTTTTCCTGTCTTTCCATATGATTGGTTCGCATGGATTCAGTCTTACGAGTCTTCTCGCGTTATCCCTCTCCTCTTTCGTAATAGATGTGAATTCCTTCGGAAAATCAATCTTTGAAAGAACCGCCGTAAGGGTACCATACGTTGCCATTATCTACTTAAACGGATTTACCACAACTATCTCCGGAATCTTGGCAAAGTCTTCTCATTTTCCGTTACAATTCTTGATGGGTCATACGCCTTCATGGTTTTGGAAGCGAGAACCTCCGAGGATATGATTCCAACATTGGAAATATTTATTTCTAATTCTTTCATAAGTTAACAGTGAAATACACAGTTATCCTGGAGCCTCAGAAAGAAGGAGGGTTTACAGTTACTGTCCCTGCACTTCCTGGATGCATCTCCGAGGGTGAAACCGTGGACGAGGTGATAAAGAACATCAAAGATGCAATTACAGGTTACATTGTGAGCCTGAGGAAGCACGGAGAACCAACCCCTGTAGAAATGTCAGTGGAAGTGCCTATAGATGCCTAAACTGCCAACACTCTCTGGCATTAAAGTTGTGAAGGTACTAACCAGATCTGGTTTTTCTATTGACCAACAGATAAGAAGCCACATAATATTGCGCCATGAAGGCAGCCCGGTCCGAACAGTATCCGTTCCCAAACATAAGGAGCTGAAAACCGGAACTCTAAAAGGTATAATCAAGCAATCAGGCCTCACCGTTGAGGAGTTTGTTGAGTTGCTTTAATTCACCGCTTTTGGATAATTTCATTCTGGATCAATGCATCTCCATTGTCCTGAATCTCAGCGTCTTTGGGTTATCCTTTTCAGGAATGATGCATTTCAGCCCGAGGCTGTCGATCTTCATCATAACTCTCGCATCCATGTATTCCCGATCAATCAGCACAGCGGCGATCCTGACACTAGGCTCCATTGCATGCTCTAGAATGGATTCAAGCTTCCCTGCATTATCGATGCCGTTTAGTTGATTCTTATTTATTACAAATATCGTGAATCTCCCTCTTTTCTTTACGGATTCAGCTGTTGCAAAACTGTATAGTTAAGTTTTTTGTTAACGATATTGATCACCGTTTCCCGATAATATTAACATTCCACGCACTGTAGCGGCTGACGGAATCCTTATATTCACTGAAATCATGGATATTTGCGAACTTTTCTGCATAACTGCATAAGTCCAATGGACGAAGGTGCATGAAAGCGATGAACGAAGATGAGATCTCTCCCGCAAGGAGTGTTTTGATATGTGTATGGGGTTGGCGACCTGCCGTAAAACACAGGCAAAACAGGTCATGCTTGTTCGGGATCGGCTGAAAAGTGATCGTAGAACTGGGGAAACGCAATCCCTGAACCGAAAGGAGACGGGATAGAGGCTCTTGGGTTGGAGCCACGGAGTTTAAGCATCAGACAGATGATAACTTCCAAAGGTGTCTGTTAACATGTTTAACGGAAATCATAACCTGCCTTATTCATGCCCAAGATGAAAAGACAAAAAGCTGATGATGTTGGCAGTAAAGACCAAAGTCAGTATTTTACAATCCACAATGTTCACCATATCTGTACATCATACTATACAATGCTAAGTTCTCAAAGGATTACGGGTTAGAAGTATATTGAAACTTGAGGAAGTTACACAGGTTGTTTGGGTTTTAATTTCATTATTCTTGGTTCGAGAAGGCTTGTGGGTCAAAAACCGTCTGAATTGAGGTAATTTTACCGTCTAAGACATGATACCAGGAACACATGAACACTTTCGCTGATGGCGTCACCAGATCATAAAACAGGCACACATCGTCCCCGTCTGCAAAGGTTTTCTTCAACTCGTATTTTCCGTGATACTGCCGCAACATTTTGATGAACTCACTGGATTTGCTGAATGTTTCACCTGCCGGGCCTTTAATCCTGACACTGTTGTTCAGGTATTTTCCAGCTGCGTCATACTCTTCTTTATCGAGTGCCTTAATGTAAGAAAGCACAACATCGGTTGCATCACTATTGGTTTTCATGCTCTCATAATCTGAGCTTAGACCTATATGTGTTTCCCTCAGGTGGTGAGGAATTACGACAGCCTTAAGAGCGTTCTATAATTTGATGTGCCGCCGGTAAATGTATCGATCCAGTTGGAGTAATCAATCCATGAAAGAACCTGATAACAAGGGGGATGAGGAAAGGACCTGTGGTCATAGCGGTTTTCGGGATAGCGGATGGACAGGTTATTGCCCTTAAATGGGCTATGAGGCAATTATCTTCCTAG
>JAMDDH010000035.1 GCA_023488885.1 Thermoplasmatota archaeon
ACCCAAGACGAAAGAAGAGATCACAAGCGTCTTATCGGGATACGGAATTATGCTTTCCGAGGAAGATTTAAATAGCCTCGTCAGTTATTTTAATACCGAATAAGGCGGAGGTATTGTATTTTTGGAAGAATACGCTTACATTTTAGACTACCTGCCACAGGGCAGGAGTGAGGATAAAGGCTATCACAAGACACCATTAGCCTTGGCCATAGGAGAAACAGAATTTAAGCTCCTTGAAATCATTCCAAAAACGCAAGTAGTAATTGCCATCGGTGAGAGAATTTACATAGGAAAAGAACTGACAAAGAGGGACAAAGTAATGTCAGTGAAAAGAAGAATCTCCTATCCGGATCTCACAAACGCTGCTGCAAACGAATTACCATTCATTCTCGAGTCAATTGTAGGACAGAGGGAACCGGACTTTGTGAAGTTCTTTAACCAGGCGGAATCAATCAACACCAGGCTGCACTCCCTCGAACTTCTTCCAGGCCTTGGCAACAAGACTATGTGGAGCATCATAGAAGAACGGAAAAAGAAGCCGTTTGTCTCTTTTCACGATCTAACGGATCGGGTCAAGACGGTCCACAATCCTCAGAAGATGATCGCCAACAGGATAGTCGAGGAACTTCAGGAACGCTACGAGAAACACAAGCTCTTTGTGGCACGATAGGCTTGTCAAGAGAAGGGCTTTACTCAAGGAAGTATGGACAGGTAATTCTTAAGAACGTGAAAGTAGCCGTTGGTGAGGTAAGGGAACTCGGCCTCGCACCTGGATCGCATGTTCTGGAGATAGGACCCGGACCAGGAACACTTACCCGTTATCTCCTCGAGAAAGGATATAAGGTAACGGCAGTAGAATCGGACCACAGGTTTGTTGAAGAACTGAAAATATTATTCACGGATGAAATCAGATCCGGGAATCTTGTTATCATAAAGGATGATATCATGGAATTCAAATCCGGGTATTTTGATGGAATAATAGGGAACGTTCCATATCATATTTCATCAGAGATCGTCTTCAGGCTTTCTGATTTTGATTTCAAGAGAGCCATACTTATGTTCCAGAAAGAATTCGCGGAACGTCTTACAGCAAAGGTCGGCACAAAATCATACTCAAGGCTTACCGTCAATGCTCAGCTCAGGTACAACGCAAAGATTGTCGGCAGAGTGTCCAGAAATTCTTTCTTCCCGGTTCCAAGGGTAGATTCTGCAATAGTCTCCATTGAATTGAAAAAGGAGTTTCCGAATGAAAAAATACAGGCTGCTGACACAATTTTTCAAAAATTATTTTCAGCAAGGAGGAAAAAAATATCCAGCACATTCAGGAATGTGTCTCCCGAATATGCTGACAAACGTCCAGGTGATCTAAGCCCTCTGGAGCTCTACAACCTTGCGCTCACTGTCCTTCCTTATCCGGTCTCTGACCCTTAAGGTTCTTGGCGACTTCATTCAGCCCCACGACGGACATGGGGGAAATCGTTCCGGCAACCGGAGTGGTCATCGGCACCATCATTAGTGTGCCTTTTCCTTCAAGTCCGATTTCATAGAGGATATTCATCCATCTCAACTGGAATGCGGTGGGATTATTTGTGTACTGGTTTGCAGCATCTACCATCTTCTGGGCCGCCTCGACTTCAGCAAGTGCCAGCGTGACTCTTGATCTTCTCTCCCTCTCCGCGGAGGCCTGCCTGGACATGGCTTCCTGCAGATTCTGTGGCACAATAACATCCCTTATTTCGACAGACGAAACTTTAATTCCCCATCCCTCCGTCTTTTCGTCTATAATTTCCCTGGCAGCTTCCCCTATTTTTTCCCTTTCCGAAAGGACTTCGTCAAACGAACTCTTTCCTAGAACTTCCCTGAGGGTCGTCTGGGCGGAGTAGTTAGTTGCAGCAATATAATTTTCCACATTCAGGACAGCCTTCTGAGGATCTACAATCTGGAAATACATGACCGCATCAACATTTATCGGCACGTTATCCTTTGTGAAGGTGCTCTCAGTCTTGAACGAGACCACCTGAATCCTCGTTGACAGTATAGGTTGGACTTTACTTATCAAGGGCCACACGTATATGACACCGGGACCCTTCAGTTGCGTAAATCTACCAAGGGTGAACGTCGCTCCCCTTTCCCACTCCTTCAAAATATGGAGTCCGGAAAGGAGTATCATCAGTATAATCAGAAATATGATTATAAGAAAAATATCCAGACCACTCATGGGTATGTATTGACTTGAGCTTATAAATAGGTTTCCAGAGCAATAGAATATGATTGGGTTCAGTTATTCAAGAACTTCATCCTGTAAAGAATATTACGCGGAATGCAGACTTATAAATTATAAAAATGGATAGATCGATCTCATGGACCATTTGCGGCTATTTTCAGAGGTTTGTAAGAAGTAAAAACCACTGATCCAAGGAAGTAGATGAGCCCGACCACGACAAATATTATCATTCCTTCAGTGTACGCATTCGTCAGGGAGACCGTTATACCGAACAATAATGGAAGACCTATGCCCCAGAGCGTTTCCCAGAAGCCTATGTGCCCGCCGAACTGGCCGGCGTATCTGGTTGGAACGAGAAATGAACTCACAGCCCACTGAATGCCTGACCATCTTAGAAAGAAGAAAGTTACTATGAGTATCTCTATTGCCATTCCAGCAGAGTTTGCGAATATGGTTCCCAGCAGCCCAAGCGTTACACCTATTGAGCTTACTGCAAATCCCGTTTTCATTCCAATGTTAGGTCCCCTGGTCCTATTGAGGTGATCTATTATGAAACCTCCTGTTATTTCTCCGACAAAGCCGGAACTCCAGATAATTGCAGTATAGATCAGCGTGTAGGTGAGAGACACATGCCTGGCATAACTAAGATAAAGCGGGAGCCAAGTAAAAAGACCGAAGAAGACACCTGCCTGTGCCCCAAGTCCGATCATCGTTCCCCAGTAGCTGCGATGAATAAACCATTCAGATGAACTTATTTTTACCTGATCTATATGTTTATCCTGGTTGCTCCGTATATACTCGAGCTCCTCTTTCGATATCTTCGGGTGTTTTTCCGGAGAATCATAAAGTATCTTTCCAAGAAGAACAGATACAATCATGGTCAGGATACCACTCACAAGGAGGCCCACTCTCCATGCCTGTGAACTTGGGATAATAGAGACAAGGCCAATCATCAATACCGAACCGAGAATGATGCCTACATTGACTCCCGAATCAGATATTGTACCGCCCCTGGCTTTCTCTCCTCTGGTCAGCCATTCTGCTGTCACTTTTGTTACGCCTGGAAATCCCACAGCCTCTGTAACGCCAAGAAGAACACGTGCTACTACCAGAAACGTAGAGCTTATGGCAGCGGCAGTCACTGTCTGAACAGCTCCCCATGCCATGGAAAGGCGGCTGAAAGTTTTTCTTGTACCGTACTTGTCCAGAATGTACCCGGACACTGGATTCATGATCAGGTAACCGTAGGTGAATCCACTCCCGATAATTGCAATCAATATCGGTGTGAGACTGAATTCCCCTTTGAGGATCGGTAGTGAGACTGTAATTATCCCGCGATCCACGTAGTCCATAACTATCAGGACAAATACTAAGAAAACGATGGTCCATCGGACATTTCCGGCAGGTTTCGGAGCGCTGTCATGATCCACATACCCAGAATGTCGAAGTTATATATCATTAATTTCTAATTATCCAGGTGGTTTCTCATTTTCCCGTTTTTTATGCGACTACGTATTCCTGGGGGACTATTGATATAACCGCCGCAGGATATGCGGACCAATTCAGGCATAAACAGCAAAAGAATGTTTAAATTAATTATTCGATACCATTAAGATAATTAATGGATTTCAGGGCTCGCATTGTTACGTGGACCGACGTAGAAAAATGGTGCAGCAGTATCAGGGATCAGGTCATTGATAGTTTCGTGCCAGATATGATAATAGGTCTGTCAAGGGGTGGACTGGTTCCTGCCAGAATCCTTTCAGATACTCTCTGGATCAAGGACCTGATATCAATCAAGACTGAACACTGGGGTATAACTGCAACTAAAAGCGGAAAGGCTATTTTACGAGACCCTGGAAAATTAAATCTTAATGGGCGTAAGGTTCTGATTGTCGACGACATCACAGATACCGGACAGAGCATGAAACTTGCCTATGATTTTGTAAAGAGCCAGGAACCGGCAGAAGTAAAAACCGCCACAATGCTCCACATTACACGTTCGAGTTTCATACCTGATTTTTATGGAGAACTGGTCGATCAGAAAAACTGGGCCTGGTTTATTTTTCCATGGAATGTGTATGAGGATCTGGACAATCTTTTATCAAAGGTGTTGAACGGAAGAGCCAGTTTGGAGGAACTAAAGACGCTTCTCCTGAAAAATTTTGACCTGAAAATTGAAGACACACTTCTGGAAACCGTTATCAACGATTTCGTAAAAGCCGGAAGAATCATATCGAATTCCGGAGTATACAGCAGGGAGAAAATAGCGGCAAGTCAGTAGACAATAGTCCCTGCTTCTTCAGTTATGACTTTGCCTGCATCATCAAGAGAGCCTATCGCAGCCTTCCTGCCGGTCTTTCTCACAAAGTCAAGTACTGCCCTGACCTTCGGCTCCATGCTTCCGCTTGGAAATGACCCGCTTGCCAGAAGTTCTTCCAGTTTCTTATGGCCAATCCTGCGAAGTCCCTCCTCTGATTTTTTACCGAAATCCCTGAAGATGTTGCTTACGTCTGTAAGGATGATGAATTTGTCAACTTCCAGTAATACTGCTAAAAGAGATGATGCCAGGTCTTTGTCAATTACGGCATCCACTCCGACAAATCCTCCCGGAGTCTTCACTACGGGGATACCTCCTCCTCCCACGCAAATCGGCATGAAACCGTCATTGAGCATACTGAAGATCGCGGATCTTTCAACAATATCTATTGGCACTGGTGACGGTACGAGCCTTCGCAGACCTTTTCCATTTTCCTCCCGCATTACCCAGCTCTTTTCCCTGGAGAGTCTCGCAGAGTCCAGTCTATCATAGTAAGGCCCAATTGGTTTGCTGGGGTTCATGAAGGCAGGATCATTGGCATCTACAAGGGTTCTGGTCATGAGCACCACCCCTTCCTTGGAGATACCCTTTTTAATTCTTATATCATCATATGCATTGAGCATTATCTCCCCGATGAGCCCCTGGGACATCGAACCGCACGCATGCAACGGCATTGGCATGGCAACACTGCGTGACGATTCATTCTGCAGAAGTATATTGCCAACCTGTGGCCCGTTACCATGAGTTATTATGACATCATTTTCCAGTATTGTATCAGAAATTTTTTCGAATGCTTCTCTGGCGCGAATCAATTGAGCCCCGAAAGTTGCATCATCTCCATTTCTAAGAAGTGCATTTCCTCCAAAGGCTATTAGAATCTTCTGCATGTTTACCACGGAGAGAACACTCTAATGCTTATTCTATATTTAATTTAGATGCTTGAATATTTTCCAGGAAGCGAAAAGAAATTCTCATATGGTGACATAGGGTAGTCATGAAGCTAGTTGTCGCCCACACACCTGACCCAGACGATTCGTTCATGTTCTACGGAATGTTCGAAAATAAGATCAAATGCGCTTTCCAGTATGATCAGGTCGTAAAAGACATAGAAACCCTCAACAGGGAAGCTCCAGGGGAATTATATGACGTGACAGCAATTTCTGCCAACGGCTACGCCATGGTTCACGACAAATATTTTCTGACTTCTTCCGGTGCAAGTTTCGGACTAACATACGGCCCGGCGGTTGTGGCCAGAAGGGACATAGATCTGGAAAAGGCCGTGGTAGCAATTCCAGGCAAATTCACTTCAGCTTACCTTCTTTACAGGATGTTTGCTCCGCAGCCAAAGGAATTCAGGGAAGTCCGGTTTGACCTTATACCTGATGCCGTCCTGTCAGGGGAGGTTGATGCGGGTATCCTCATTCACGACGAGCAACTGACTTTCCAGAACAAAGGGCTGAGAAAGGTTCTCGATCTTTACGAAGAATGGAAAAAATACGCAGGAGACCTGCCTGTACCACTGGGATTCAATGCCATAAAGCGTTCATTGGGCCGGGAAATCTCGTTGAAATACAAAACCGATTTTGAAAACTCGATCAAATATTCCATGGAAAATGAGGACGCAGCGGTGAAATACTCGCTTAAATATGCCAGGTATTCAGATATGGAGCTCGAGAGAAAATTCATCAGGATGTACGTCAACCCCCTTTCAATAGACTTTGGGGAAAAAGGGAGGAAATCACTGGAGTTGTATTATAGCAGGGCTGCAAAGATGAATCTAATTAAGCCTTTCAGGCTGGAAATAATCTAGACAAATACAATGGTTGCTGCTGTAAGAAACAGGACAGCGCCAATCATGTAATCCATGTATTTTGGCGGTATCCTCGCGATAATTTTTCCCATTCCCCTTGCAGCAAGAAATACCATGAGACACAGGAAAAGTGTGCTGAGCAACGCAAATGCCAGAAGAATAGTTATGAGTTCATAGGCGCTGAGGGAATATCCGGAGATAAGGATAGGGATGAGAGCAAGATCCGGAAAAATTCCTACTGAAAGGGCTGAATTTTCCGGTACTGAGGTGTCTATGTTACTCTCACGGTATCCATTGATAATAAAATACAATCCGACTATAATCAGTAGAATCTGGCCTGCTTGCACCAGATAAGAAATATATATGTGAACCAGAGAAATGCCAAGATAGAAAACGACTCCTGCAACAAGAATAGATGCACCTGCGTGCCCGAGACCCAATGCGGTCGAGTAGGAATATTTCTTCCTGTTTGAATATCCTTTGCCTGAGGATATGACCGAGAGGGGCAGCCAGTGATCAGGTGCAATCATGTGCAGCATTGCAACACTGGAAGCCACTGCAAGCAGTATAAGAAATAGCGCCACTTTTCTGAATGCGGCGATAGTATTTATTGCTTGTCCGGTATTTGCACAAAAATGCGGGCCCGTCCCCTAATCATGGGCACGGTCCACTATTGATTACGTCATTGTAGAGTGTATAGAATTTTGCACTGCATGAATACCAGGCGGTTTTAAATGATTTAGGATTCGGGGAGTAACCGGAAAGTTTGGTGCCGGTCTGCTGATCCCACTGCTGCACCTGTGCAGGATCGTATTCCACGCAGAAATCGGTGATTCCATTGAAAGATACCGTAATCGCGCTGATCCCAGTTGGGTGTACGCCGGAAAATCCCCCCTCAAGCATAGACCAGGACTGGGCCGGCAAAAGAGTAAAAACAAAACATACAAGTTTTTTCCCGGCGAAATCCACCACAGCGATGGGGGCTGAATTCGAACCGGCACCTTTGTCGGCAAGTGGAATATTATGTGACCAATCAACATTAAAACCAGGATTTGACAGATAAACGGGCCAGAAAGCATTTCCAAAATAGTAGCCGGACCGGAAAAGAAGCACATTCCTTTCTACGCTTGATGTATTTTTGAAAGTCCATTCAACTGTTCCGCTGGCCTGGTCTTTCCAACTCCATGAAACCTCAACTCCAGTCTTTACGGGAAGATTGCCTGAAATAATTAAGTCAGTCATAAAATAACTAGAAAACCTTCTTTATTAACGTTTTTGGTGCAACTGCAATTTCCGTTGCATTCAAACCTTTTTTTGTTTCCCCACCTTTTGATTCACCCGGATTATCTGACAGTGAAATCATGTCAGGAATAACCTTATTCAAATTTTTCAATTCTATGCGTTTTATCCTTCAAGTAGAACTGCTTCATCAAGAACTGGAAATGAAATAGCCTGAAGATTGTTTCAACTGCGGATGCTTGAAAAGTTCTCGTGCACGCATATTTTTGCCATTTCCTCCCCTCGAGCTTTGAAGATTAGTTTCTCTTGTCATAATGGTCTGTCGACGTCATTTTTCAAGAAGCAGAAACTTATAGAAATTGCATGAATTCATGTTTGATAATTTTGACATCTCTTCAATGGGTAAAGGATGAAATAAAGTCCATGAAAGACTCTGGCCGCTTTGTTCCGATAAAGATATTGCAGACTCCTCAGGGTGCCTGGGTCAGAATCGAAGGGAACAGGGTGCTTAATATGTGCTCCAACAACTATCTTGGCCTGGCTGACCATCCCGAGATAAAAAAGGCGGCAATAGAAGCAATTGAGGAGTATGGAGTTGGTGCAGGGGCTGTGCGTTCAATTGCCGGATCAAATGAGATACACAGGAAACTTGAGGAAAGGGTTGCGAGATTCAAGCATATGGAAAGTGCACTCGTCTATCAGGGCGGTCTTCTGGCAAACACCGGAACAATACCGGCACTGGTGGGTAAGGAGGACCTCGTATTCAGCGAGGAACTTAACCATGCCAGCATCATCGACGGAGTTAGGCTCAGTTCTGCACAGAGAGTAATGTACCGGCACATGGATATGCAGGACCTGGAATCCAGATTAAAGGAAAATGCAGGAAAGGGACGCAGATCGTTGATAATCAGCGACGGCGTTTTCAGCATGGACGGTGACATTGCACCGCTTCCCGAGATCGTTGAACTGGCAGAGAAACATGGCGCAATGAGTTATGTGGACGATGCCCATGGAGAGGGAGTTCTCGGAGACCATGGCAGGGGAATATGCGATCACTTCAACCTTTCAAAAAGGATAGACGTGGAAATGGGGACCTTTTCCAAGGCTATAGGGTCAATGGGGGGTTTTGTGGCCGGCTCGCAGGAACTGGTTGACTACCTGATGAGAAAGGCAAGACCGTTCCTGTTCAGCAGTGGACTGAATCCCGGCGATGCCGCAGCTGTTCTGAAAGCTATTGAGATAATGGAAAGGGACGATTCCTTGTTGAAGAAGCTGTGGGAAAACACAGTATATCTTCAGGATGGCCTCAGAAACCTGGGATTTAACCTTGGCAGTACAAAAACTCCGATAACACCCGTAATTATCGGCGACGAAAAGAAAACATTACAAATGAGCAGGGAGCTTTACGACTCCGAGAAAGTGTTTGCATCTCCAATTGTATACCCTACAGTACCGGTGGGAACTGCAAGGATAAGGCTGATGCCTTCAGCTGTCCACTCAAGAGACGATATGGACTATGCTCTATCGGCATTCAGGAAAACCGGGAAGAAATTGGGGATCATAAATTAAGGTGAGAAGCTAAGGTTATGATTTCTGTTAACCATGTTAAAAGACACCTTTGGAAGTTATCATCTGTCCGATGCTTAAACTTCGTGGCTCCAACCCAAGA
>JAMDDH010000010.1 GCA_023488885.1 Thermoplasmatota archaeon
TGAGCGGGAAAGAAGGAAAAAACTAAACAATTTTCAGAGGAATCTGCCCATTCAGTGACAAGAACAGATCAGAAATCCGGGTTTCGCGTTGTTTTGTCAGGAGACCAGTAAGATTATAGAAAAGGTCTGAAGTATAAATTATTTGTTCCCTCATAGAATTGGATGTTTGAAGATGAGTCCGTTATGCCATATATTACAGTATAGTTGTAATAATTGTAGGCAGGACTAGAAGTTGTGCCTCAAAAGTTAATGTGTTGTTCATGATTTAGTGGAGTTGGAAACATTCACTTTGAACTGAAATGGAAGTGTTTGCGTCCTTCCCGAAATATGATAAAGACCGATGTTGAAAACGGGGGTAACTGTGATATTGAATCGAAAGGTCAAATTTCCAGTGCCCACAGGCTTGTTTGCAAAAGAACCCTGAATTAAACTGCTTAATGAATACGGTAAAGTCTGAGGAACCAAACTGCTCTTTGAAGAGGTGAGATACGCGTCTGGATTTATCTGAATGCTTGCGAACAAAGAAGTGTTGGAGAAAGGAAAACTGGTCTTTTGGCTAACCTTAAAAATAGAAAAGTAAAGGAAGGGCCCGGTGTAATTCCGATCCACCACCTTGCTTCCCTGAAAAGGAAATACCAAATAAACATAGCTCACCCTATTTCCATAACCGCTAAAATTCAGGTAACCAACCTTATAATTGTAATTTGAACTATTGTATTCATACGATGAAAGCAGATTATAGGGTGTCTTATCTGGGCTGAGTGCTATGGTGGATGGTTCATTGTACAAGCTGATCGCTGTGAAGGAAGAGAAAAACACCAGGACGATGGCTATTGCAGCCACCTTATACATTAACCTCATTGTTCCTCCATCAAGCATACTCCGCTATGTTTATAGGTTCCGATAATGAACCGCCGAAGAGCCCCTGACCACCATTGGAAATCGTGAATCCAGCGGAATATTCAAAGTAGTTGAGCATAGCATTGGAAGGGGTGTAGCTCGTGCTAATTGCCTGTACAAATTGCATGTTTTGATGGAAACTGAATATATTGGAATCTTTGAAGGAGAATCCATAGTTATAGCTGTACCCCAGAGGATTGTAATAAATTCCGTACTTTGTGGCAACAAACCCGGCGTTGTGGAGCTTTGGGACAAAATTATTCATGGGTTCCCCGTAGCATTTTTTCATCGTCCGGGGTTAATTCCACTTTCCCAGTATAGAATTCTGCGGAGAATTTACGGAGGTACTCGATGACCATTCCCACATCTCTTTCATTAAGGAGCACTACTCCCCGCAGGAACTTCCTGTGAGGTATGTCTTCCAGTATACCATGTCTGTGATGCTTGTACCTTCCCTTCCAGGATGTTGAATCCTGACCGTACAAACCTTTCACAAACCTGTTCATCGTGTTCTGATCTGTATTTTCTGGGAGCCTGAAGATCACCGCTATGCCTTCCATTCTGGGTATTTGATACCCACAATGTATTTAAACCTGTTCGTCATATCCACATGTGGCCAGGAAGAATATCGAGGATCTGAGGAATCTCGTGAAATCCGTCAGGGATCGATCTTTCCCGTATGAGAAAAGGGAAGAGGTTGACAGGAACTGGCACCAGTATGACCAGGCACAGGTAAACGAGATCGCAGATGTCCTGGAGACCATAAGGGATGTTGTTAACATTGCCTCTTCCCGCATTCATGAAGAGGGGAGGGGAGCAGGAAGGCCTCCAGTTCCAGCTTCAGATATAGTGAAGGTCATGCTCATGCAGGCATATTTCGGAATGCCAAACAGGATTGCAGAGGGATTCCTCAGGCTGTTCGGTGAAAAGATGGGGATATCCTCCAGTTTTTCCTACAAGACAATAGAGCGAGGCTATGATCCGGAAAGAACGAAAAAGCTCCTGGACGAGGTTCTCAGGATCATGAACGAATCAGGCAATTCCATGGAGAAGATATTCTCCACCGATGGAACAGGCGATCCGAACACCATGAAGGTCAACTACGAATCGAAGAGGAGCCAGCAGAGATCGGAAAAGAAGAAGAATAAGGATAAGGGAGAATCAGACGCTTTCCAGCACACAAAGGGAAGGCATGACTTCCAGTATTCATCGTTTTCAGCGGGAGTGCATACCAAGATGGTAGCCGGCTTCTCTACCACCGATGATCATTCAATAGGGGAACTGTCCCTCTTTCCTGATATAATGGCACAGACTGCCGAAATGTGCCCGCAGATCGAGGTAATGCTTGGAGATGCACTGTATTCCAACAGGAAGATCTGCTCAATAACGGACGAATACGGAATCGAACCCTATTTCCTCCCGAAGACAAATGCCACATTCCGTTCCAAAGGAGTGGCATCATGGAAGGCCATGCTATACGGACTCGTTGAGGATCCGCAATCCTGGCTGGAGCAGTATCACATGCGATCCATATCAGAATCCGTGAACTCGATGATGAAGAGGAAGATGCCCGTTAAGATAAGGAAGAAGCGAAATATTCCCTTGGAAGCAAAGCTGCTAAACGGGAGCTGTTACCTCTATCATTGAACATCAAGGTATGAACGCACAAGCAGGAAAACAGTCAAGGTCTCAAAATAAATCGGAAGGATCATCCGGACGGGCTTATCCGAGGAAGCAAAGGAGATCAGATCAATCCAAGAATACGACAATTCTGCACTTGTATATTACCTTCCTGATGACAAGATTGCAAGGCTTAAGGAATATTTCCCCGACAGGTGGGCTGATCTCGATGGCCTTTCCGTGATGAGACTTATGGATCCGGTTCCCCTGAAATCCATAAAGGAACGGTGGGAGAAGCTCTATATGCCATGAAGAACGAGCTTGAGAATGACAAATCATACCTCAGTGACGATGTTTCATTCAGGGATTATTTCTTAAAATCTTTCCTTTCCCTTTGCCTTTATTATAGCCTATTCCCGCTCATCAGAGCTGCCGATCTCACCAATAAATTGTCAGTGAAAGATGTGCTTATGAAATTCTCAAAGGCATACAAAATACCAGAGAAAACAGGGAAACACTGATCGAGATGCCTTCAGGCGTTGGAAAGATAGTCGAGAGGCTTGGAACCAGTATATTCCCTAAAAGATTGTGGAGTTAAGGTTAACAATGAACAACCATTTTTTCTTATTTACGACAATTTGGAATATAATTTTCTCGGAAGTAATATATACGTCAATGTGATTTTTTTCTACTATGACTGAAGCATTATCTGGAGAGTTAAGTAGAGTTCTGCCGGGAACTTACAAAGCAACTGTATCTCAATTTTTTGGTATGATGTTGGATGCGTTTGATCTTGTGCTGGTGCTTGCAATGGCTGTAATACTGGCAGATGTTTTCCTCCCAAAGAATGTCCCCGCTCTCGTCGGGGTGTTTGCGATAATACTGTCGTACACAATTACACTGATATTTAGACCCCTTGGATCTGCTATTTTCGGCAATCTGGCAGATAAAATCGGCAGGAAGAGAACATTAATCGTTACCATGATAGGAATAGGTTTTTTTGCGGCATTGCCCGGAATACTTCCAACTTTTGCTGTCGCAGGATATCTGGCATTTGTTCTTTATTCAATACTGAGGGCCGTGGTGGGAATATTTGCCGGTGGTGAATATGCAGCAGGACACCCGTTTGCTATGGAATGGGCTCCTCCAAACAAACGAGGGTTAGCAAGCGGAATAGTTCAGGGAGGTTTCTCTATAGGTGCTTTTCTAGCTGCTTTGCTGATTAGCGTGTTTATTAGTGCTTTTGGCAAGACCGCCGTTGTGGCGATCTACTGGAGATACATATTCATCTTTCCGCTTATTATTCTGATACTTGGTCTGGCAATAAGGCTGACAATGGAAGAAACACCAATTTTCAAAAACGTGGAAAAGAAAAAAATGGTAGAGAGATTCCCATTGGGTTCGCTTTTCAAAGGCGAAGTGCGAAGAGACTTCTTCCAGGTTATGTTGATGATGACTGGAATGTTTTTCTTTGCATATGCGCTGTTTGCATTCGTTCCAGCAATTCTTGAGGCAAAAGGCACTCTTCTGGGTGGAGGGGCATTTTACATAAACGCCTACAGTAACGTTACCGCGTTCTTGGCGGCTCTTTCATTTGGCATACTCTCACAGAAGTTCGGAAGAAAGAAAATGGCACTGGCTTGGTGCGCGATGACCTTTGTGCTATCTGCCCCCTTATATTATCTTCTGTTTCAAGGAGCTATCACTGGGAATTTTGTCCTCGCGTTGGTAGCAGCACTTCTCATAGGAGCAGTAACTCAGGGCATATGGGGAATCGTACCTGTTTATCTCTCCGAAAGATTCAAGACTTCACACAGAGGATCAGGTGTCGGGTTCGGATACTCATCCGGTATATTCATAGGTGGTTGGTTCAGTATATATGTACCGCTGATGCACACCTATCTCTTTACCAGCATAGATACTGCCACAAATATCTGGTTTTCTACGGCAGTTCTCCTGATGATGGGGGCAGTTATTGTTGGAGTTGGGTATATGATTGGCCCGGAAACTGTTGGTTCTAGCTTATCTGAAGAAGGTAAACTGGTAACCCCCGCCGGCGCAGAGTAAATTTTTATACTAACCAAATTTTTATTTTTGTTTGACTGAATCTTTAATCACGCCATATTTTTTGCATGTCAGATCACTCTCAGCTTGCTGAGGAAATTACGATACTTTCACTCACAAAATATTCGGCGGCTCAAATCATCATATTACAGTGGCCATTTGAATAACGTAGGTAATTGCCGTGATTCCTATCAGGAACTCCGAAAGAGCCAGCAATATGAACAATATTTTCTTTATCAGTGAAAGATCTCCCATGATCCCAATGGATTTTGTGGAAATATCACCAATTGAGAGAGAAATTGGAAAGAGGATAATGGCCGATGTGCCGCCGAGTGCGTACAGAAGTGCGAAAGTAAATGGTTCCTGAGAAATCTTCGAATAAGCTCCAAAAACATCAAGCATTATCAGGGTTAAACCCGCAATTAGTGAAATAAAGCCGACGTATGAGATGTCTTCGGAATATCTTGTTGTGAAGAGGAGTATCATTAGTACTATCCCGAGTACAGCGAATGGAACATAAACGAGAGTATCATCAAATCCGGGCAGGGGATTGGTCACAAGACCGTAGAGCGAGAAAATGGCCATAAAAAAACCAATTACTCCCATTGGGATCGCACCGTTGGATATCTGGGAAAGGAAGTTTTCACTACCCATAATAAATGATCTATAGACTTTTAATTCCAGAAATATGATAGTGAAGCTGACTGTAGCTAACAAAAACATGAGGAATATAAGACTATTAGCTGTAGGCATTGACTTTATCAAGAAAATATGAGTGATGTTAATATAATTTTTTGCAGAACAGTGTTTATGAATTACGAAATGTTGATATCAGAAACTCCCACGGAGACCATGTCCATCATTTTGTTCTGGAGACTATGCGGATAACATCAGAGTCATTCAGGGCATGATCCTTACCTATTGCTCTTTTGGTTCGGCAGTCAATAGCCCTGATAAAACCCTCACCAATGTCAGTATGAATCCTGAACGCAAGATCCAGAGCTGTTGTCCCAGCTGGTAGCAGAAGAGCATCCGGGAGTATGTTTCCCTTGTTATCTTCCCACGAGCTTTCATCAACAACCGGGTAAACTACAACATAGCCCAGGATTTCTCTGACCACCTTGAACACGATGTCGCTGATTCTTGTTACGTATGGTTCAGACAGGAATCTCCTTATCATTGCAAGAGCGTTCTGCTGGGCACTGTTTACCTTGCCAGTGACATTGAAACCGGAATCCAGGGAGTCAACAACTTTTGCGGCAAATGCCTTCTCCAGAGTAAGCTCAAATTCTCCCGAAATGAATTGTATCCTTTTATCGAATCTGCTCAGTTCAGATATAAAGGACTGAGATGCCGCGTCAGACTTGTTAGCCACCCTAACAATGGGCTTAATTTCCCGAAATATCAGTGTTGCCAACCTCTCTGCTTCCTCAGGACCCCAGTTCATAAGCTTGCCCGGGAAGAAATCCTTATTCATTAGTATCGCAATCTGCTTTTCAGATATTCCGAAAGAAGCTACTTTCTTTGCTATAGCCCTTTCAGGACGTTCTGCTGAGGCGTCGCTTTTTCTCGCAAATTTTTCCCAGTCCCTGAAAATACGATCCGCCATCCATTTAGTAATCTCTGACTCAATCGTTGCTATGTCTTCAACAGGGTCTCTTGATTCTGAAATTAGCGTACCCTCAGGAGAGGTTTTTCCCGATGCATCGAAGACATGTATTATTGCTTCAGAATCCCGTATGTTATCAAGAAATGCATTACCCATACCCTTTCCTTCGCTGGCACCCGGTATCAGTCCCGGTACGTCGATGATCTCAATGGGCACGTACCTGATACCCTCAATACAAACGCCTTCCCTTGGGTTGCATTTTTTCCCGATCTCAGTCTCCGGGCATTTCGTCTTGAGGAAAGCCATACCCACATTTGGCTTCAATGTCGTAAACGGATAGTTAGCTATCTCCACCATATTTTTAGTTAGGGCTGAAAAAAGAGTGGATTTACCCACATTGGGTTTTCCTATCAGTCCTATTCTGACCATTATATCTGCCGCTTTTCACTGGAAGCTTATTGAGACTCTTCTCATGTTGAAACCTTTCGGGCAGTCAAGTTTGTCTTCCACTTTGTTAATCGTAACCCTTGATCCGTCCCTCATGTGCATTATGTTGCATTTTTCAATGCTAGGGCAGGTAAACTGGTCACAGTTCATTGATTTAAGGGTAATGGAAGAACCTTCCTGGAGCTTCTTTCCATACTGCATATGCGCATATTCTGGGACCTCCTCTACTTCCACAGTGGCCACCTTATCCTGATTGAACACAAAACATGGGTTCTCCTTTTCCCTTACCTTGAGTATCTTGTAAGTCCTGCCCGGATCGAGGTTGAAACATACGTTCTTTATCCTGCATTCTGCACAACCGACCAGAGGCCCAACGAAGGTGAACTCAAGACCCTCTTTTGCCAGATCAATTCCGATTAACGATATCTTAGTCATGGTGCGAACACCATTATATGATTCCTGTGATTTCAAGGGCTTTTTCTGCCGCATTTGTACTAATATCCTTCTCCCCGAGTATAGTATATCTTTCAGGCCTTATGCTGTGAGCCGTAGAAAGGGCATTTATTATTACAGCATCGGGGATCTTGTAATCCTTAGCCCTGATAGACAGCCCCATTCTCCTGTAGGCTGCTGCTAATCCCTGCCAGTCTCCACCATGAAGGAACATCGATACTACTGAACCCACTGCGCATTGTTCTCCGTGGATTGACTGTCCGGGATTTGACATCTCCAGCGCATGAGCGAGAAGATGTTCACTTCCGCTGGCCGGTCTCGATGATCCTGCTATTGCCATTGCAGTTCCAGAGGCGAGAATCTGTTTAGTGACCAGCCACACCGATTCTTCTACTCCTTCAAGGATCAGATGGCACTTCTCGAGGAGCTCTTTCGCTGCGTATTCCGATATTGCTGCTGCACTTGTACTGTATTCCTCCCCGTGGAGCCTGTTTGCCAGTTTCCAGTCAAGCAGGGCGGTGAGGTTTGAGATAACGTCTGCGGCTCCAGCTTTAAGGTACCTGAAAGGTGCCTTTGCCAGAACGACTGTGTCTGCAATTATTGCAATAGGCATGGCAGCCTCCTGTGACAGGGTTGAATTTGCCCTCTTTATGGAGGCTCTCGGTGAAGCGATTCCGTCATGGCTTGGAGAGGTCGGAATGCTTACAAAAGGAACATCGAAATCGTAGGCGGTTTTCTTCGCCAAATCTATCTTTGTGCCTCCACCGACACCAATGATGAGACCGAGATTGAGATCTGCTGCTGATTTTTCTATCTTTTCAAGGTTCTCTGTATTGGCTTTGTCAGTCTTGACAACATGAACTTCATATTTGGCATCCTCAAGGAGATTCTGCACCTCCTTTCCTGCCAGATCATAAGTAATTTTTCCGGTTATGATCATTATGGAACCTGACTTCATGTACCTTCCCGCAACGGGAACTACATTTGCAAGGACCCCATGCCCGACATAAACGTCTCTCGGGAATTGCATGGTCTTGAATTTTTCAAATTCCATTTCAGAAAGCATAATCTACTATCATATAAATTTTAATATCGATCGCATAAAAAATAAGGGAATTTCTGATTATTTGTGAAAGAATGGTGTTGATATGCTGCTGAGTGTTGAGCAAGATATTTTCAGCCCATGAAAAATATTTCCCGAAAGTATTCACACGGTCAGGCATTGTTTGGTCCGGCAAAATACGAGACATGGAATCGGCACGAATTTTTCGTGACATTAAGAAAGTTTGATTGCGACTGGAACCCAGAAAACTCTTAAATATGTACTAAAAATCCGTATTCTACCTCAGATAGGAATCTTAAATTCTAAGGTCTCTGGTTATTTGGGCTCGTAGTCTAGCGGTATGATGTCTCCCTGACACGGAGGAGGTCACCGGTTCGAATCCGGTCGGGCCCATTAATGGCTATAAGCAAGCCCATAAAATTATGATTCACCGAAGGTGTTAGACATTCTATATTCCCAGTATGATGAGCCTCATTAAGGACAGCATCCTGAATTTTGTGTAATTTCTTGCCTAAATGTTATTATAGAAATTAAAGATGATTTAGTGAATTAGATGTTTAGGAGAATTAATTATAAATCAGTGTCTCCCGGACTGTATGAAACAATGCTTGGTTTTTCGAGATATCTGGCTAGAAGTAGCCTCGAACAAAGCCTTATAGATCTAATAGAAATAAGAGCATCCCAAATAAATGGATGCGCATGGTGTCTGGATATGCATACCAAGGATGCAATGGCGTCTGATGAATCTCCTCAGAGGGTATTTCTCTTAAATGCGTGGCAAGAATCTCCTCAGTTCACCAACCGGGAAAAAATGGCACTTAAATGGACGGAGGCAGTTACTCTAATTTCCGAAGGCAACATAAGCGATGAACTTTTCAAGGAAGTCAGTAAAGAATTTAACGAAACTGAACTTGTGGAATTAACCGGAGCCATAATAGCTATAAATTCATGGAATAGAGCCAACATTGCATTTCAGATGATCCCTGGAGAATATGTATCAAAAAGGAAAAATGATAAGGGCAGTGGCAAGAATTAGTCAATATACCAATTATTATCCAAATGTTTTGAATTGTGGATTTCTAAATTCAAGAGATCTTAAGAGAATTTACAACAACTTGATAAATTCCTCTACAGTAAGGTCACACTGCCGGATTATCGCTCTTAGCGTGCCCTTTGGCAATTCGTCATGATTAGGGATTGTCACTCTTCTCCCATCTGATTCCCGTTTCATTACCATATGGCTTCCTACTTGTCTCTTTAATCTGTAACTCTGTCGATTTTACATAATATGCAGTTCCAGATCCTCGATAATTTTCCTGGATTTCTTTGGAATCTCTGACATTTTCCACTCATCCCCTACCTTGAGCTTGTGCACCCTCCCCATGGACAATTTCTTCAGGCAGATACAGGATCTCCAGGTCGCGTGGAATGAATATAAGAATCTCTCCAGGACCAGCTATACCTACATGGTTCTGAGTGAGTTTGTCCATGGAGTCAATGCATACATTGCCAGCATCTCATCTGCAGACATGCCTCTACTCTTCAAGCTGCTTGGATACACTCCCGGACCATGGAACATTACTGACGTGCTTGCAGTGCAGCAGCTCTTCCTGTGGGAAAACAGCGCCGGAGGGATGACTCCGCTGACCTTCAATTACGCACTTCAGAAAATGCCCGCAAACGTGGTAAGGGCATTTTACCCAGCCTATCCTGCAGGAATACAGCACCCCATAGTTCCTTACTCACTTAACCCGTCAGTCTACAACGAAACTGGAGACATTTCAAACCTTTCACTATATTCCCCGACTTACAATTATTCACTTCCTGCATTATCAGCCTCGGTAGATTCCCTGCTTGCAAACAGTTCGGTTGTTAATAGCAGCATCTCAACGCTTGGCACACTTCCCGGATACAGCGGGCTTAACATCAGGTATGCCCCTTTCAGGGACTTCGGAAGCAACAACTGGGCAGTAAACGGCTTGAAGACAGGTAATTCAAGTGCACTGCTTGCCAACGATCCCCATCTCACCACCTCAGTACCTTCAATCTGGATTGGGTTCCAGCTTGTGTCGCCTGGACAGAATGTCGTAGGAGTGACCTTCCCTGGGTTCCCCGGAATCATTCTTGGACATAACACGAATATAGCATGGGGAGCAACCAATGGCCAGGTTCAGCAGACCTATTTCTATGCTGAGGCCGTAAATAGCTCCAGACCCGGGCAGTATTACATGAACGGCTCCTGGCACTCATTCTCAACAATCAATGAAACAGTGAAGGTAGCAGGGAGTTCCCCAGAACATCTCACCGTACAGAGAGCGGCAAACGGAGTCG
Source organism: Thermoplasmatota archaeon (assembly GCA_023488885.1). GTDB lineage: Archaea > Thermoplasmatota > Thermoplasmata > Thermoplasmatales > Thermoplasmataceae > JAJZOM01. The sequence goes on from JAMDDH010000010.1 coordinate 10,488, forward strand.
TACTGCAGACCAGTCCTGAAACAATTGCAATGGATTGGACCGGACTGAGTCCTACTTACGAAATTACATTTTTCCTTCACATAAATCGGGCGAAAACAGTTACGCAGTTCCGGCAGAATGCCTCAGAATATTTCAAGACCGCAATCCAGAACTGGGCAGTAGCAGATTCGCAGGGTAATATCGGGATATTCCCGTTCGGCAACTATCCGGTGATCCGTGCCGGCAACCCGAGAGGAATACTGCCGGGTGCGGGACAGTACAACTGGGCTGGCTTTATACCTGAAAACCAGCTGCCATACCTGTATGATCCCTCGAATGGATTTGTGTTTTCCAGCAACCAGATAACTGTCTCCGGGAACTATCCGTACTATATCGGTTGGGATTATGAATCTGGTTTCCGCGCAGACGAATCGTTCACGGTGCTCAACAGTACCCCGACGATCAACTTTGCTGCGATGAAGAACCTGCAACTGAATGTCCACGATTTCAGTACCAACGTATTCCTAGCCCCTCTCCTGAATGCCCTGAAGGATAATTCTATGGCAGGCACTGGAATCTATCACGATCTGTCGTCATGGAACGGGAATTTCACTGTCAATTCCACGGCAGCCTCCTTTTACAACTTCTGGCTCGGGAACTACCTGAACACGGTCTTCATGCCGTACATGCTGAAGTATAACATCACGCAGTCAGAGGGCCTTGGTAGCAACTCGTTCTTCCTCGGTCCGGATTCAACCTATCATGGCCCACTGATTGAAGACCTAATGAACTGGACCATGAATGTGCCGAACATTTCATGGTTCAATAACCCGGTAACAAATCAGGCTGGAAACGCATCTACGGCAATGATCAGGGCATTCGACCAGACATGGGCTTACATGAACTCAACCTACGGAACTTTCTCATCTTCCTGGAACTGGGGGAACATCCACAAGAGGGTTCTTTCCAGCTTCTTCGGAATAGGTTCCATGAACACCACCCAGCTCCCCTCAGCCGGCGACTCCAACACCCTTGATGCGTCATATGGTCTTGTTTCTGGCTTTGGACCATCCTGGAGAATGGTTGTGAACATGAGCGATCCTCTTGGTGGTGTGGGAATCTACCCAGGAGGGCTGTCAGAGAATCCACTGAGCCATTACTACGATAACACTTTCCAGGCATGGAACAACGGGGAGTATTACCTGCTGATACCGTATAATTCCGGAACTATTCCTGCGCAGTTCCTCTACATCTATCATGGAGGTGTTTCTCCATGAGGATGAGGGATTACGCCGTTCTTGCCCTCCAGATACCGGTCGCACTTGTGCTGGCCGGATATGTATACTGGGTGCTGGTGATAATACCTGCAGTGATTTTTGGATTGTTCCTGAAGGCGCGTCTCAGGGATTCCACTACAACAGGCGTATTTACGTTATTGGGAGTGCTGCTGTCCCTGATAATTACCGATTACACTGGAGGTTTCCGACAGGTATCGCTTTTCGCATCTATAGCAGGAATACCGGGAGGGGTTGCCGTTCCGCTAATCCTGATTCTGCTGTTCAGCTTCCTGCTGGGTATGCTCGGTTCAATGCTCGGCTCGTCATTCATCTTCAAGCGGGAGAAGGAAGAGGTTAAGAGTGCGCAGTGAAACTGGGTTCCGGCATACCGGATGTGTTAAGTATATTCTCTCCATTACATTATGTCCGGAGTTGCCGTATGATAGAAAGACTGAGTTTCGTTACCGTGACCGTTAAGGACCAGGACGTCGCACTGCGCTTTTACACAGAGAAACTGGGATTTGAGAAGCGTAGAGATTACCATTTCCCGGGGTTGCCACGATTCCTTACCGTTGCTCCGAGGGCTCAAAAGGAAGTAGAACTGGTTCTTATCAAGGCCGGTACCTCAAATGTGCAGCCTGCATCAGGAGGGCACACAGGGATGGTCTTCTGGACGAACGACTGCTTGCGGGATTATGAAGAATTGAAAGGAAAAGGCGTCCATTTCACCGAGGAACCAAAGAAGATGCCATTCGGGATACAGGCAATGTTCACTGATCCAGACGGGAACCTCTTTGCTCTCAGCCAGTCGATTGACGCGTGAGCTGTATTCCAAAACACTGAACTTTTAACCTGTAACTCTGTCGATTTTACATAATATGCAGTTCCAAATCCTCGATGATCTTCCTGGATTTCTTTGGAATCTCTGACGTTTTCCACTCATCTCCTACCTTGAGCTTGTGCACCCTCCCCAGGTGCTCGATCACGTCTCGCGGGGAATACCTGCTCAGGAGATCCTTCTTCCTCAGTATGTTGTATATCCTGTAAAGAAGCATCAGTGCGATGAAGTTCACGAACATCCACCCCTGCATGCCCTCGTCCGTTCTCATGTAAGTGCGATCAGCATCAAGGGTGTTCTTGAACGTATCATAGGCCTGCTCTATCTCACTGCGGGATTTCAGCATGTCGTACACGATTTCACCGGAGACCCTGAGATCCGTGATCACGGCAATGGTTCCCATACGTTTTTCTGCAGCCCGGAACCTGGAGACTGCACCCCTCCTGCCCTCTGACCGGCGGAGGAAGTCCTTCTCCTCCTCAGCCCTGAGGCCGGGATCACGGAAGAGATACACTCCCCTCTTACTGTCATGGGTATACCAGACAGGTCTTTTCTCGAAGATGAAGTACCTGCTCATCTCGGCATCGTACGGGATCAGGGAGGAATTCCGTTTCAGGGGGATGATGTAGTGCACCTGGCGAGATTCAAGCTTCTTCAGGTTTACTGCAGAATAGAAACCCGTATCGGCAACGAGGACTACATTGGATATGCCGGATTCATCCATGGTGGAGACAATGGACATGACGCTCGTGATGGATCCTGCAAGCATTCTGAAGTATGACGGTTCATGCTCCTCAAGGTTGAACAGGAACAGGATCTGGACCACAGGGAGGTGCCTCTCCTGTGGATCGTGGCCAAGGGTTGCTGAGATCACGTCATCCGAGAATGAAAAGACATGTGTCAGATCGACTGCAATGTACCTGCCCTTCTGCAGGAATACCTCCATGAATTTCTTCATGGAGGATCTGTCCATACCAATCGATTTCAGCATCTCACCCGTATGTTTTGGATACGTTGTGACATCCTTCATCTCCTCCGACAGGAAGGATTCACTGTAATGGAATTCCAGGTTCTTGATGGGGGTGTTGTGTATCAGGCGCATGCACGCAGACACAAAGATCTCCCTCCATTCAGGAAAGTTATCCTTCAGTGCTGCCTGTATATCCCCGGATATTTCAAGGAGGAGTGACGTGGCACCATACTCCTTCACCGATACCTGGTCAAATCTCTTCATGATGCGCTTGTATTTGGGCTCAATGAGGCCTTCAGGGGTTATCCTGCCCAAATACTCGTCTGTGATGAGCTGAGCTCTCCCCTTCTCCGGATTCCATTTGCTGTGCACCCTGTACATGTAATAGATCTCTCCTTTCTTCTGCAAGAGAGTCCCTTTTTTCTTGTACTTCATGACCCAATCCGGATAAGGCATATTATAATACTACATAATATGCTCGTATAAAGATCTTTCGGTCCGAACTCCTAAAATACCAGATTCCCCGAAAACTATTATGTAAAACCCTATGAGTTACAGTTTAATACAAATCCAATTTTAGAAAGGGCTTTAACAACATCCTTTCCAGAAATAGAAGGAAGTCTAGGCATTCAGTTCAACGTTTCCAATGATCTCTATGTCACTGGGGATGGGCTCTCCTTCTGATTTCATATCATCTATAAACCCCTGAATTGCTTCCTTTATGTTTGACATGGCCTCCTCAACTGTTCGACCATCTGATATACATCCCGGCAAAGCAGGAACTGTAACCACATATATGCAGTCCTCATCTTTTTCTAGGACTACGGTAAATCTCATTTGTTTTAATATAGAATTCTCTTTATAAACCTTTGGAGCTATTTGCCGTTATCAGAAATGAAATTGAATAATTTCAATATATTGAATGCGTCCGGTCGGGCCCATTTAAAGATATTAATAAGTCTTGGTTTTAATTCAAGTTCCGCATGACAACATTCTATGCGGGTACAGCTTCACCTCACGGAATATTGGTGTTGGTTGCCATGAGGAAGCGTCCTGTAAATCGTTTCACGCAATTTGAGTAAAATAGACGGAAATTATTTTCGATTCGTGCTGATGAAGATATACAAAAACTAAAATAACGATGATTTCATGAATTATATATATTAAGGTAAATCTAAGCTTGCCTTGTAAAATCTTGGGGTTGAATCATATAGGTAGAATATTGAATTATTGTGCGATCCTGAAATTGCACCGGGTTCAGCCGAAATATCTGAAAGCGAAGGAAGTGCATATTGGCGAGGCAGACCATTTTCATTTCATAGCAAAGGAAGGCAACCAGTGGTTATTCTACAGAAACGCAGGAAAAGACCTTTCAACGAATGAACAGAAAGCCCTGCAAGATTATGCAAAATCAGTTGGCATATCCGGGGAAATACGTTATATGAACGGGCTTTTGCAAATGGTGATCCCGGATCACCAGGGAAAATTTTATGACAGTATCAATGAAATCCGGGGATGCAGAGTGATGCCTACCACCTTGCAGAAAAACGGTGACATATACTTTTGCATAGAATTCCACGAGAACAGCATGAAGAGCGTCAGCGATAAAATTCTTGACTTTGTGCAAACAGAAGGCCCATATCGTAAAACCATTTTCTACATGGGCAGACAGAAGTCGAATCTGCCCTATCTTCTGAACCTCTATACGTTATTTGGAAACAGTCTTCAGGACTTCAGCCTGATTAAAACTCGCTGGGAATTCAATGAAGGGGACATTACCTCGGGAAATGACGGAGTATTCCAGAATCATGGTATATTTGTCCCAAAGAAATTCGTTGACGGGGAAAATGACACGCTGATCTGGAGCATGGAAAATGCTGACATGAATACCAGCGCAAATTACGAAATAGTGGATTCGGAGGATCATGTTGTCGAAACCAGGATAAAAACAAAATTTTTTGCCGACTTTTACAATAATGTAGTAAAGAGTTATAGCGGACCTGTTTTTTATGGTGCAAAGTGTGATGGGGCTGGTCTTTCCAACTATTATATAGTTGAGAAAAGGGTTCAGTCAATGTTCCTTACCGGTCTGAATAACCATCTTAACAGACCTGGGAGGGTCCGGCATAAAAATTATCTGCTGGAGATCATGGACCTCAGTAAAACTGTAAATACGAACGAATTTCCATTCTGATTAATAGAATTCCGAACAGAGTTCTAAAGCATAACAGACTTCATGGGAGAGGCTATGGTTATGCATACAGCCCTTGCATGTCCTCACCGGCTCTCCTGCTCCTCAACACTTCATTTACTATCTTCTCTGCCTCATCCTTGTTTATGCCAACTTTGTCTGTCAGGAATACTTTAATCTCCTCTTTACTCTTTCCCTGGCCGACCATGTCCTCAATCATCATGTGCATACGCACAGCAACCTGCTTGTTAAACTGCTCCTCGAGTTTAAGGGCGCGTACCATCATATAGAGGGATGATAGGAGGATGTTCAGGCCAAGGTTGAGTTCGCTTTTGGTAAGGCGTTCAACAGCAAGGTCCACCCTAGATATTACCTCCTCATTCATCCCGAACAGCATGAATTTTGATATGTCTATTCTCTGATTTAGAATCAGAAGAGTTCTGTAGGTGTTAAGTCTCACCATGGAATCCATCACAGCAGTCTCAATACCGGTTCTCACCGTAATGTGAATTGTATCTGGATGAAACCCCAGAAGAAAAGCGAAAGGTACATTCTCATTTTCCATGATGAGGTGATAGGGATCTTCGCTGAGTTTCCATGGAAGGTCAACGAGATTCTTTGCGTTCTCCTTTCCATCACTCAGCCACTCGATCACTTTTTCTTTGACTGACATAAACATGAATTCATGGCAGTGTAACAATATAAGTTTTCGTATTGTTCCTGTAGTTTTTATTTCCGATTGAATTGAACTATTCTGTTGTTCAATAGATTTTTGACATTATTTCATTCAGAGTCAGTTATCGAGTGCATCATGTTGTCCCGATATGTGCCGTCTCTCCTGGTCATGTGATTACTCAACCTGCCCTCAATTTTAGCCCATAAAGCCAAAGAACAGCAACTGAAACCTACTTCCACGGTGCGATGGTTATACGCACTCCTGTGCATCTCGTGCTTCCAACGATGCGGTTACCGTCCTTCATAACAATTGCAGAACGATATTTGCATTCCAGTTCCCGATTCCTGAGGGCTTCCGTTATCAACGCTGTTTCAACTTCAATAGAGCCGAGTAAATTTAACATCCTTGTAAAGTTCAAGGTTTTTCTGACGCAAAAAAGAGCTTCGATGTGATCTTCCCTAAGCAGCCCTAATCTGGCATATCTATCTCCAAGGGTGCACGGTCACAAGTCTTCTATATTCCACGGATCTCGCTTATGGCTTAACAATTACTTGAATTGCTGAATGTCCGTTAAAATGCCATAAGAACAGTAACACACTTGGTTTCTGTTTCTTTGCATAAATATTATTGATTTTTCCGGACAAATGCTGTCTTTTATGTAGCATAAATAAAAATACGTCATAATGTTGCGGCTTCAATGGCTGATTCTGTTCTGAATGAGAAAATAGCACGTGATGTTGTGAGGATAGATTCGTCGAGGAATTTCAAGGCACTCAATAAGTTAATGGTTATATCGGGGTTGGGATATACTTTTGATGCCATTGCAATTGCCCTGATTGCATTCATTCTTCCAGTGGTCATAGCACCTTTCCACCTTTCCGGGATACAATCTGGTATTCTCGGAGCGAGTACACTGATTGGATATTTTGTGGGAGCGACATTCTGGGGACTTGTTGGAGATAAATATGGCAGGAAGCAGTCAATACAGTACACGCTCATAATATATGCGATTTTCAGCCTAATGAGCGCCTTTTCATCTAATTTCTCTGAACTCACAATATTCAGGATCATCGCTGGTTTCGGTATTGGTGGAGAAAGTGCGGTAATAGCCCCGTACTTTAGCGAATTCGTCCCCAGAAAGTTCAGGGGAAGATACACCGGGATGTTAACTGGCTTTTTCTCTTTCGGATTCATAATTTCAGCCTTTCTAGGATACTTCCTTGTACCGATACCCAATATAGGCTGGAGAATAGCCTCGATAATCACGGCATTGCCGATATTTTACGTTATAGTGCTGAGATTCAAGCTGCCGGAATCTCCAAGATGGCTGAGACTCCATGGAAAAGACACTGAAGCAGATTCCGTGCTGAATACCATTACAGGAAGCACTGAATTGCCAGCTGAAATTGATGGAAAACCTTCAGAAATCTACATAAGTGAGATAGTTAAAGTGCTTGGCAGCGCCAAGCGGGGAAACAGCTTCAAACAGATCTGGTCAAAGGCATACAGGAGAAGAACTTCCATGCTCTGGATCCTCTGGTTCACCACCGGATTTGCTTATTACGGGTTCTTTGTTTTTGTCCCGACACTCCTCGTTGACAAGGGATACACCCTCATAAGAACTCTTTCAATGTCCCTTCTCATCTTCATAATGCAGTTCCCCGGATATTATTCTGCGGCTTTCTTTATAGAGAGATTCGGAAGGAAAACCGGAGTTACAACCTATATGATCGGCGGGGCAATCGCGGCCATACTGCTGAGCCAGTCGTCAACTACGTTAGAGATAATCATTCTTGCTTCGGCGATGTCGTGGTTCCTTAACGGATTGTTTGGTGGAGTCTATATCTACACACCTGAACAATATCCTACAGACTTCAGAACCTCCGGAATGGGTTATGCGTCATCTTTCGCAAGAATCGGTGCCATAATATCTCCAATCGCTTTCGGAATCCTCGCCGTCTCCATCCATTTCTCAGGTGTGTTTGTGATCAGCTTCGTTGTGATGCTGTTCGGAGCAATATCGGTGTTGATTCTTGGCACAGAAACAAAGGATAAGGATCTGGAGAGGACCGGATCTGCGTCCGAGGCTTTGTGAGAAGCCATTATTTATTTTAAAAAATTATTTACCGGATTTCGTCTGGAGGTCTCAAGATGGTTAGCAGTTATTTATTGAAAGATGGACAGTATTTTGATCACAATAAGGGTGAATTCATTAATGGAGATATTTTCATAATTGATGGAAAAATAAGCCTTAACGAGCCCAGTCCTAAAGAGAAAATGGAAGTGATAAACTGCCGTGAGAAATTCATCGTTCCTAGTTTTTTTGACTGCCACGTGCATTTGAACTGGAGCGGAAGCAGCAATCCAATTGATGATACGATTAAGGACGGTCCACTTGGTGCAATTATAAGGGCATACAGAAATTCAATGAAATCTCTCGCCAGCGGGATAACCAATCTTGTCGATGTCGGTTCATTTAATGATGTAGCTGTCAATCTTGCCGGAATGATAAATCGTGGAGTTATATTTGGGCCGGATATCCTTGCTGCTGGGAGGATTCTATGCATTACTGGAGGACATGGGGCTGGCATGGGGTACGAGATCAATGGGCCTGTCGAGGCACTTTCTGCTACAAGAACCCTCATAAAGAAGGGGGCAGACCTGATCAAGATAGCTGCTACATCTGGAGCGTACGGTGACACAGGTGCCGAGAAGCTGGAATCATACCAGATGAATGAAGATGAAATACGTGCTGTCACGTCGGAAGCCCACAAATTCTTCATAAAGGTCACTGCACACGCCCTGAATCCTGTAGGAATACATAATGCACTGATCAATGGCGTAGACGTGATTCAACACGGTGCATTTCTCAACAAGGAAGATGCAACATTCATGTTTAAGAATAACCGGTCTCTGGTACCAACACTGTATGTTTACAGGAAACTGGCTCAAGGAGGACCCGGAGTCATGGGAAAGGCCGTCGAGAAATCCAGAATGGTGGTTGAAAACCATAACGAAGCCTTTGCAACGGCCATGAAAGCTGGCGTCAATATAGCTTCCGGAACAGATGCTGGATCACCCAATCTTGGAGATCATCCCACACTAATTGAAGAGGTAATCACAATGCAAGAAATCGGCATGAGCGAAGCGGACTGCATCAGGGCAATGACCATAAACGCAGCCAGAGCTTTCGGCGTCCAGGATTCCTACGGTTCTATTGAGAACGGTAAAAAAGCAAATCTTGTGCTGCTCGGCAGCAATCCGTTGGAAAGCGTGCATAACCTCTATGATGTTAAGAGTATAATAAAATCCGGGAGATTCCTCCAGAAGAACGATATCCTATCTTCAATTATCTGAAAGCGTGTTTCTCCCAACTTTTTTTCAATTACCTTATTTTTACGGGTTTTACTTTTATTTTCTATATAAGTCTCCGGGATACAGATACGGTACCAGAACGTTCGAATACGAATAAAATTTAAAATAAAATATAATTGAATCTTTAAGATTCAATTGGTTTCCGATGTTTTCTGCCCTATTAGGTCATCTATGGAGTACAGTGCTTTCTTTGGCGCTGTGTATTGAGAGATAAACCAGAACAATACAGCGTAAACTGCGACAAGCACTATATCATACGGAAACGATACATACCCCATTCCGCCTGTCTGGACACCACCAATGTATGAAAGTACGATTAACCCGATTATGTAAATAGGTATCCAGAATGAGTGTTTTATTCCAAGGTTTGCCCATTTCGTCGAGGTACCCTGGTATATGAAAACGATACTTCCCGCCAGTGTTGCCACAAGAGCGTAAAGGGTTACGGGGTATGTAGACCAGTATATCAGCAGTGTCGAGAATATGAATGCCACAAGAGACCAGTATTTAGCTCCTGGAATCTTGAACGGTCTCTCGACATCAGGATAGAGTTTCCTCATTATAGGCAGCGATGTCGTAACTATGGCGAAGTTCACAACTGCGGCCACAACAACAAAGTCTACGAGCAGATACCAGGATGGTAGAGGAATCAGGAAGATTATTCCGACAATAGCTACCAGGGCGATAGAGTAAATGGGCACTCCGTTCTTGTTTGTTTTCGTGAAGATACCAGGTAGAGCTTTCTCTTTGGCAAACCCGAAGATTATTCTAGATGCCCCGGTCAGATAAATTCCAAATGTTCCAAATGGCGAAAATACAGCAAACAGCAGGAAAATAACAATAAGCACTCCAAGCAGACCTCCGACCGCAGGAGATACAAAGGACAGGTTTCCCCTCATAATATCAGCCAGGGGCGAGCCAAGCGATGCCACTGAACTCCATGTACCTGGAGCTGCTTTTAAACCTCTCCAGCTCACGGAACCCACTATAACTATCGCCATCAGAACATACAGGATGCTCTGGACTCCAAGTGTCGTTCCTATTGCAAGAGGAAGATTCCTCTTAGGATTCTTGATCTCTCCAGCCATATCAGCTACCTGTCTGTAACCACCGAAAGAGAACAGTATACCTGTTGCTGGGATTGCTATGAAAACTCCAGACCAGCCGAAGGGTACGAAGCCTCCGGTCGAAAAGTTAGCCGGATGAAAGATCAAGAGAGGCAGAACTATTATGAACAATACAACTACTGCAACTTTTAACCATGTCAATCCAGTGTTGAATTTTCCCAACTTTGATACGCCGGAATAGTTCAGCAGTACGAAGAATACCGTGATCAGAATTGCGACAAGTATTCCAAGAGGAGACAGTACACCAAGTGAACTATTATATAACTGGGGAGCCCAGTACGATGCATATGTTGCTACGGCAACAGCCTCAATCGGCGGTATCATCACAGCCCATAAAAACAGAGCCCAGCCAGACAGAAATCCACCATAACTTCCAAGGGAGTAGTATGAAATCCTGGCACTAATACCGCTCTTCGGTGCCATAGCAGAAAATTCCGCATAAGGCAACGTGATTATTATAATCATAATTGCTGCTATTATCCACGACAGTACAACTGCAGGTCCGGCATATCTAGTTCCACCAGCGGCGGCGAACAGTATTCCCGACCCGACTGCACCTCCCACTCCAAACATGGCAGCATCCTGAAGAGTAAAACCCCTCTTGAGATGCCCGCTTTCTTCTTTATCAACCATGCAACTTTTACAGTTAATCCGTATATAATTGTTTTTGCGAAAATATATTACAAACATTCGGAATTATTGAGCTTGGAATCGGGATTATCACACCAAAATGTGCACATTGAGGGAAGGGGCCATACATGATCGCTATTCTCATAGTTCATATCTGAAAGTGGTGTATTTACCTAATGGGCCTTTCAGATTTTTTACCTTTTTGTAACAGAAATCATGATCATTAGTCTTTTTTTCATGTTCGCTGTGTTTCCCATAACAATTCTACCTTCAAATTCTCTGGTTTCATAATGATTGATTCTGTTACGGCCATCAACCAGTGCGTCACTGTTTCTAGGGCTTTCGTTGACGGAGTGCGACAAAATCAGTGTTTGTACACAGGCCCATAAATCACCAAAGAGACATGAAAAAACCAAAAGCTTTGGATAGCAAATTCAATACGAATGAACAAGAAACCAATTCACAGTAAATTGATCTTGAAATGAATAAAATGACGTATTTATGAAGGTTTTAGAAATAGTGATTCAAACGGAATTCATATTTACGGAAAAACCTAATAAATTATTCCAATTTTACATAAATTATTCCAGAAACGTTAAATAAGCTTGCTAAATGATAGGTTCCGTGGCAGATAAGAAAAACCCTACTGCAAACAGAATTTTGGTATGTGACACTGTAGACAATCTGCTTCTTGAAGGCCTTAAAAAAAAGGGACACTTTGTCGAATACAGGCCTAAGATTACCAGAGAAGAGCTGCAGAATGATCTGGGCGAATTCGGAGCAGTTGTTGTCCGGAGCAGGACAAAACTAGATTCCTCAATCATCAATTCCGCCGGAGAACTGAAAATCATAGCCAGAGCTGGCATTGGAACCGATAACATCGACATTGATGCTGCAACCCAGAGGGGCATAGAAGTTATTACGGCGGCCGGTTCATCCACACAGTCTGTAGTTGAACTAAATGTCGCTCTTGCAATAGATATGGCAAGAAAAATTTCTCATCTTGACAGGAATATTAGGGCTGGGAATTTCAAGAAGGAAGAAGGCACTGAACTCAGGGGAAAAACTGCAGGCATTATCGGATTCGGGAGAATAGGATATGAAACTGCCATGGTTCTCAGGGCACTCGGAATGAATATAATCGCCTACGACGTTGTGGAAAACACGGATGCCATTAATCACGTTCAGGGAAAGTATCTTAGCCTCAACGAACTCCTCGGTGAAGCTGACTTCATATTCATTCTTGTTACACTAAATCGCGGATCGAAGAGCCTGATCGGCGAAAAAGAGCTTTCCCTGATCAGGAAAGGTGCCTTCATTGTAAACACCAGCAGGGCGGAGGCAATCGATGGAAAGGCTCTGCTGAAATCCCTGGAAGACGCGAAAATAGGGGGCTACGCCAGCGATGTATTGTGGAACGAGCCTCCGAAAGAAGAATGGGAGAAAAAGCTGATCTCTATGAATAACGTTGTAATTACACCACATATAGGGGCCCAAACAGCAGAGGCCCAGAAGAGGGTAGCACAGATGACAATGGAAAAATTATTGAAGGCACTGGATGGTGCGGCGTAATGCTGTTAATTCCCGGACCTGTGGACGTTCCGGAAGTCGTCCTGAGGGAATCGGCATATGTCCAGAATCATCGCTCCGAGGAGTTCAGGAACATAGTTCGATCATGCCAGAATCGCCTCAATGAAATAGCAGATGCGTCTCACAGTGTAATTACGACAGGATCCGGAACCACCGCTGTGGAAAGCATGATCTATTCCATGACCAGCCCCGGAGAAAAGGTTATAGCAGTTTCATTCGGCGAATTCGGTGACAGGCTGGTTGACAGTCTAAGGAGACGTGGCACCGATACAACTGTTATCAAAAAATCAACCAGAGAATCACTTAAGAAGGGTGAAATCACCGACATATTGGGCAGGCATAAAGGAGTCAGCACAATCTGCCTGATACATAACGAGACTGGAAATGGTACAGCAATTAGAAATCTCAAAGAACTGGTTGAGGAAGCAAATTCGCATGGCTTGAAGGTGTTAGTTGATTCCGTATCCGGACTTGGAGCCCTTGAGATAAAGGCAAACAGCTGGGGAATCGATGCAATCGCAACTTGCAGCCAGAAAGGACTCGCCTCTGTGCCTGGACTCGGAATAGTCTCTCTGAGCGAAAGGGGAAGAAAATTAGTGAAAGCTTCTCACGACATACCGGTTTATCTTGATCTCGATGTATCGTTGAAATTCCTTGCAAAGAACGAAACACCATACACGCCGTCCACGGGAAGTTTCAGGGCGCTTAACGCTGCATTGAATATCCTTGAGAAAGAAGGAATAGAAACAAGATGGAAAAGACACCATGCTTCGGCATCTTTTGTAAGAAAGATCATGATGGAATTCGGACAGCAATTATACGGCAATGAAGAGAACTTTTCTGATACCGTGGTTGCTTTCAAGCCAACGGTTCCTGTAGCAACAGTGGTAAAGGAGCTAGCTTTCAGGGACATAATTGTGTCGAAGGGCATGGGTCACCTTGCAGATGAGATGATCAGAGTGGGCCTTCTGGGTATCGTCGACAACACCAAAATAGCAAGATTCCTGAATGCTTTCTCCGAGATCGCGGGATTTGACAGAACTTTTGAACCTGAGGATCTACCGGCTGAGACGTCGATGTACAAGGGCTTGCTGGAAGCGGTGAACCAGTAAGGCGATGGCATAACAAAAACCAATATTTTCTATTCATTGCCTATTTTTTAAGTAATTTGTAATAGAGGAATCCACTCAGGGACTGCACCGCTCCGCCTAGTATGAGGGGGAAGGGGATGTATAAATCCATAAGATATCCGGACAAGCCGGATGAACCCTGTGATATTCTCCCGGAAATACCCTGAATACTAGTTGCTGCACCAAAATCCCCCTCGCTGATACCTCCGACGTTGATTGCAGTTCTGTTGGGAACACCAAACCCGGCGATAACAGATCTCACTGCATACACTATCTCGGATACCAGGAGGAACGGGGAAAGGGCGACAACTATCATCAATGCCCCTTGAAGGATCCTTGTCACAGACGCATAAGCGAGCGTACCATTCATCCTCGTACTGAACACCTTCGTTGCAAGATAGGCTCCAGCTGCTGATCCCACGTATGACCACAGGAATACCAGACCTACATCTGAGGGAGCCAGAGCAAATCTCAGTTTGAACCATGCAGGAAGAAGGACAATTGCCAGACCTATACCTGTTCCGTTTACCGCGTTTGACAGTGCAATCTTGATCACATGCACGCCACTTTCCTTCTTCATAATTCTGACAGTTTTCCTCTCCAAGGGCCGCTCTCTCAGGAGGATCAGTGATAATATTGAAATTACAATTAGTATGAAGCTTATCCCATACAGGATGCGGAAAGATTCCACCTCTCCATAAATTCTTGAGATATATCCGGATGAGTAGAGCATGATGCTTCCCAGCACAGACGCAATCGAGGCAACTGAAGTTACCATGCCCATTCTTGAAACCCTCTGGCTCTCTTTGGGCCAGTTTCTGGCAAGATATGCAGCTATGCCTGGAGAAAACGCTCCTCTCATTGCTCCCGGAGAACCTGCGGTTCCGGATACGATTATTCCTGCCAGAACCAAGTACTGATTTGTCGTGAATGTCAGGGTAAATGTCAGGAAGAGTGCGGGAATCTCTCCGACGATCATTGCTTTCCTGTACCCTATCCTGTCCCCGAGAAAGCCGATGGACAGTACTATCAGCATAGTTGAGATCGAGACGAAAAGGTAAATGATCCCGATGGCAAGGATACTGTAATGCAGAATAAGGAGATAGATCGGCACAGACAGTGCTACAAATATCAGCGAAGCGCTTCTCGACGCCCTTGATATGAGAAGAAACTTGAAACGCCTGTTAATCGCAGCGACATTATCGGGTATTTGCTCCATGCCAGAAACTTCCTTTTCTGGCTCTGTTATCGTGTCCGGAACGTTAAACTTATGTAATTCAGTTATGGTGATTATATCCAGTTACAGTAGTGAAAGTTCTTTGTATCATCTTCCAATGAAAACATTGACACTAACGAAGAACATGCTTCATTCTGGAATCTTGGAGGAAGAAATCTCATTGTTAAATGAGAATTATACTATGAGCGACATGGGCTGGAGCGACGAGGAGTCACAGAAGGAAACTGGTTGTCGGCAGGAGCTATAAAATCCCATACCTCGAAAGAATGACAACGAAAACTGAATACGAGATTTATTATTCTTTACCCTCTTGAAGGAAAACTGTGTTGCTAAGTGTTGATGGAGGAGCCACAAAAACACTCGCCGTGATATATGACGAGTTGAGAAATGAAATTCTCGGATTGGGGGTCTCCGGGTCCTCAAATTATGCAGAAGTGGGAACAAAGAATGCAGGAGCCTCTTTGCAAGCAGCAATAAAGGGCGCCCTAACAATGGCTATGATTGATGAAAAAAATATCGATCAGGCAATTTTCTCCATAGCTAGTGTGGGAGATTCAGCCGAATATACGGAGATTGGCAAGAATCTGGTTTCAGAGGCCTATGGAAGAAGCAATTACACCTTGATAAATGACGGTATGGCAGCTTACAGAATGGCAAATATAGATGCCGATGGAGTAATTTTTGCCCCGGGAACAGGAAGTGTGGGGTACTTGAAGAGAGGAAATGACTTTCAAAGGATCGGGGGATGGGGGCCTCTTTTTGGCGATGAAGCCTCTGCATACTGGATTGGAAAGAAATTCCTGACATATGCTACGAGAGCAAGCGATGGACTTAATGGATGTGATAGGCATCTTCCCAGACATATTGAGGAAATTTATGGAATGGATTTTCGAGAGGCAGTTACAAAATTAACCCGGGAAAGAAACAAGCGAGAAATAGCATCTCTTGCCGTGCAGGTAAGCAGATTGGCTAGGGAAGGCAGTGAAACGTGCAACATTATACTTGACGAAGCGGCTGAATATATCAGGAAATTTATAACTTCAATATATAACATAATGGGTGACGATGCAAAATATTCGCTTGTGGGTGGAACTTTGCTATCAGGAAAATTCTATCTGGACAGAGTGACAAAAGGGGTCAAACCGAAAGTCAGGGCTTATTATGGATATCAGGTGGCAATTGGAGGGATCATTGAACTTCTGAACCGGAAAGGTGTCAAAACCACAGAAAATGACAGGAACACATTGCTGGAGAAACTCAACGAAGCCTTGACACAGATTGACCGAGGAGATCTCCTGTCCAATCTGTTATTTGATAAACCTCCCAAGCTTTACTCAACGTGATCACTCATCAATTCTTCTTTTCCTTTGTACTGGCAAATTATTTTAAGGTTAGATATATCGTTTGGAGATGGATATTCATACTACTTTCAATAGTCTATATACGAAAATAGTCATAAACAATGCTGACCCCGAGATCAGATTTGATGATACTGGTGATACTGGGGAGACAAAGGTTCTTTCACAGGAATCACTGCTGAGAGAACTTGGAATCAGGCTGGAGGACGGAGATAAAGGGCTGCTAGTATATGAAAAACTTGGAGTGAACAGCCATATCCTGGGGCTCGGTGAACGCACTCACGGCTTAGATAGGATGAGAACCGTCATGACATGCTGGAACACGGATCCTAACGGCTATGATCAGATCGCGGATCCGACATATGCCTCTATTCCATTTTACATTCATGTCAATGGACCCACGATTAGGGGGGTGTTCATCAACTCCGGAACCAGGACAGTGTTTGACTTTGGTGTGAAGATATACGATCACGTCAGCATAAATGTGGGGGAGAAGAGCTTTGAAGTGTACCTGTTCAATGGAAAAAGCATTGAAGAAGTCCTGGAGAAATATGCCAGATTGACCGGAATGCCGTTTATGCCTGAAGAATGGGCTTTCGGCCACCAGATTTCAAGGTATTCATACTATCCGGACACCGCAGTTATGGATATGCTCAAGGCATATACCCGGGAATTCCCGATCTCCGCCATACATTTCGACATACACTACATGGACGGACGCAGGCTATTTACCTGGAACAAGAGTTTATTCCCTGATACCACGGGATTCCTTGAGAGAATACACAATCTTGGAGTCAAGGTAATTACCATACTGGACCCGAGTGTTAAGGCAGATCAGAACTACCGCGGCTTTATTGCAGGACTTGGCAAATTTATTGAAACAGAAGATGGGGGCTTGTATGTTGACAATATGTGGCCAGGAAAATCCGTTTTTCCCGACCTTCTCAATGCTGAATCCAGAGATTACTGGAAGGAAATGGTAAAGGAATGGCTTAAACAGGACATTGATGGCATCTGGCTTGATATGAATGAGCCCACCGTGCTCACAGATTCCCATGTTCTCGATGAAAGTGCAGTACATAAGAATGACAAGGGAAAAATTGTAAAACACAGTAGTGTGAGGAACGTATATCCATATCTACAGAGCAAAGCCACCTACGAAGCATTCGTTGAATCGGACAGGAAACCATTTATCCTGAGCAGATCAGGCTTTCCCGGCATTCAGAAATATGCATTCCTTTGGACTGGCGATAACACCTCCTCCTGGCCCGATCTTACCCTGCAGATGTCAATGGTTTGCAGCCTGGGGCTTTCAGGGATTCCCTATTGTGGCTGTGATCTAGGTGGATTCAGGGGGCAGTCTTCTCCTGAACTAATTGCGGCATATTATCGGATGGCGCTTTTCTTTCCATTTTACAGGAATCATAAAGATATAAATGCAAATGATCAGGAACTGTTCAAGCTACCGAGCAGAGAGAAGGCAGAGATTAGCGAATCTATTAAACTAAGGTATAGTTTCATGCCACAGATGGTACACCTGGCTCTTGAAGCTCACTCGACAGGGCATCCCATAGTGCGCCCTCTTGTTTACCATTTCTTCGAGGATCAGGATGCTTATTATTGCAAGGATGAATATATGTTTGGGTCCTCACTGTTGTATGCGCCACAAATCAAAAGCGAAAATTCTGTGAGGGATGTGTATTTACCTGAGGGGAAATGGTCGGACTGGTGGACGAAAAAAATCATTGAAGGCCCTTGTTACTTTGGGACAGAACAGAGATTCCCAATTTTCCAGAGAAACAATTCCATGATCCTGCAAACCGATGCTTTAACCGTTTTCGGCAAGAGCGAGGGGACATTCATAATTGACGGAGAGGAAACCAAAATTAAGTATGGCGGAGAAGCACTCCACTCAAGTGCTCTTTTGAAAAATATATCTGTGGAGTTTGTTGGAGACACACATGCCCAGGCAAGATTGGATAATGGGGATCTGGTTTCCATCGCCGGGAATCGTAAGATTACTAATGCCACTTTCAAAAACATTGCACTTATTCGATAGGGTACATTTGCCATCATAGTCTCAGCTCGACCCTTACCTGTACTGGTCTCGTTTCCACAAGTACAGGGTTGCAAAAATACGACAATAACTTATTTTTTGTAGAGGATTCGCCACTTCATTAACATTCGTGGGCCTGAATGGTTAAGATTTTTTAGTATTCGCGCATCTACGGAAGAAAAATACACATGAATTCCCCCTATGATTTCTGGAACACCGTTCTTGGCGAGGCCCTAACCTCCGGTAAAGGAATAATCATGAAAACTGATTCTCAGGGCTTTCCCGTCCCGAGACCAGAGGAAAGCGGGCTTTTCAGAAGATCGGTAGGAGAAAGAAAGGGACAGATTGCTGACTGGAGAGCTTCTGTGAATGGGTCAGAGCGTGGAATCCACGTAGTGGAATTTCCTGATCACTACACAATACACGTTGACCGTTATGATCCAGGCAAGAGACCGGTGATGCACCTGGTAAGAGACAGCCCAAAAACTCTCGTGAGCATCTTCGCATCCGGGCTTTTCTCCCTCCTGTTTTTCAGTTTATTCAGGAGAAGATAGTTTTCCAGAGTACATTGATGTCTATCATCAAATACGATAATAAGCAGATTTCTGCAAATTCTGCTTCAGAATCCTGTAGGCATTATTCCATAGGACTTCATCTGAATGCTCGCCGAGGAGTTTTTCAAGATCGCGTATTTTACTGATGTTCTCGAACCTGCTTGGTACGGAAGGAATCCCCATAAAATCTGTTCCCAGGGCTACGTGTTTCCATCCGAAATTTTCTCCTATGTAGGTTGCATGCTTCACAATATCGTCGATGTCAGGGTTGCCGGATAAAGTAGTTGTAATGGCAGTTACCCCTATAATTCCGCCTCTGGAAACTACAGCTTCAATTGTTTCATCATCAAGGTTCCTGACATGGTCGTGAATTTTTCTGGCATTAGCGTGTGATACGATTATCGGCTTGGAAGAGATTTCTGCCGCCTCTATTATGGTTTTTTTGCTTGCATGCGCTCCGTCAATTGTAATTCCGTTTATATTGCAAAGCTTCACTATCTCCTCTCCGTAACCGGTGAGACCGTAGTCTTTTTTTGACATGGCAGTGGCAGCAAACTTATTGTCGTAATTCCAGGTTAATCCAAGGCATCTGAGGCCGATATCCCTGAGAAGGTAAATGTCGTAAGGATCGGTGAGAACATCCGCACCTTCAAGGGATATAAGGAAATTCAGGCCGGAATTATCCAGATCCTCCGCCATTTTCACTATTTTTACAAGCCCGGTTCTCTCGTAGAAGTGATACAGCTTGAACTGTTCCAGAAGTATAGAAAGCTGCGGAGATGTTGCAGACTGCTTGAAGCCGTATTTTATGGACATTTCTTCGCTCCTCTCATTCCATGTGCTGATGTGTGGAAATATAACCGAGAATACAATAGAATCACCAAGCTCCTTCAACTCCTTCAGGCTTGACTGCCCGGGATCGTCTCGAACATCCGACTTCTGGGAAGAAAAAGCGAGGTCCTGATGAAGGTCTATTAGTCTTATGGGGGTTGAATGCACTCCAATGTTATAAAATCACTCAAAACTCCTTAAAGGTGATTAACCAGGTTAAGAGTAAGAATCAAACAAAATTACATGAAATATGGAAAAAATAGCATTAAAATTCTAGAATTTATGTTGAGTCAGAGTTTAAATACGGGAATTAACATATATAATATATGTTGAATATTTCAGAGGCTGTATCACGGGCTTCCCAAAAGTGGCCTGAAAAAGCTTTCCTGATCTTTGATAATCAGGAAATTACTTTTAAGGACTTCAGGGAGAACGTCAATAGATGGACAGACTATCTCTCGAAAAATAAAATAGAAAAATCCGACATCGTATCGGTATACTCAAAGAATAACACGGATATGCTGTATTTATGGATGGCTTCCAACAGACTTGGTGCCATATTCGCTCCATTCAACTTCAATCTGCGTGACACAGAACTTGAGAAGCTGGTACAAGATTCTAAACCGAGATTACTATTCACTGATGCTGATCTGAAATCGGGCAATCTGGAAAAAATCACAAAAGTGGTAAAATTCGACACCATCACTTTGTCAGGCAGTTCCAAGTCACTGGAATTCACCGAACCGGATGACGTTTCCACATTACTGTACACTTCCGGTACTGAATCTTTACCAAAGGGAGTGATGAATACCCACATCAACTGGACGGCAGCGCTACTCAGCTCAGTAGTTGACCTCAATTGGAAACACGATGATGTCTTTCTCCTCAGTATACCGCTCTACCATGTTGCCGGACTTTACACATTCATTGGATTCCTGAACGTTGGAGGAACAATAATCTTGGGCCGCAAGCCAGACTTACCAGAGATTGACAGCTTCATCAGAAAATACAAAGTCACCTACCTCATATTTCCTCCGACCCTCTTTATCGCACTCTCACAGTTTTTTACGGAGCCGTATCCCTCCGTTAGAAATTGCATTAGTTTCGGAGCCTTTCTCGGAAAACAGCAAGTGGCTGCTGTGTCCAAACTATTTCCCAATGCTGAATGGCGTAATTACTATGGCCAGACAGAGTCAACTCCAATGGGCACTACCTTACAGCCCGAACATTTCAAGAGCAAGGGAGAATCCATAGGAAAGCCACATATCAATGTTGAGATCAGACTCGTAGGTGATGATGGTGCCCCTGTCTCTAAAACCGGTGAGATAGGAGAAATCCAGTTGAGGGGACCTACTGTTGCAGCCGGATATTACAATAATCCTGAAAAAACTGCAGAGACTTTCCTGAAGGATGGATGGCTGAGGACCGGAGATCTGGCGAAATTTGACAGTGATGGTTTTCTATATTTCGTTGACAGGAAAAAAGACATAGTACGGACTGGTGGTGAAAATGTTTCCACAATGGAGGTGGAGGGAGCCATTCTTGAAGATGCAAGAACTGCAGAGGCAGCTGTAATCGGGATTCCTCACAAATACTGGGGCGAAGCGGTCACCGCCTTTGTAACCCTGAGAAAAGAACAGAAAGTTGATGAAGCTGAACTTCTGTCCAATCTCAACAAAAGGCTTGCTGCATATAAAATTCCAAAGAAAATAATAATCGTGGATGCTCTTCCCCATAACCCGAGCGGAAAAATACTGAAGAAAGAACTGCGCGAGAAATATTCAGGTATCTACGCCTGAAACAAATAAACACAATCGTGCAGAAGACCGTTTGGAGATTGTGAAAATAATGGATAAGACCAGGACGAGTGAAAGAGAGCTGCATACCGAGGGCAGAACTATAACTGAATCTGATATCGTATTCTTTTCGTATTTTACGGGAGATTGGACTTTCCTTCATACTGACGTAGTCGAAGCAAAAAATAGTTTCTTTGGAGAGAGGATAGCGCATGGATACCTCACTCTATCTGTATCGCTAGGACTCCTTGTCAGAGCTGGCATGATAGATAAGGAGAGGTTTTTGGCACTGAAATCCATAGAATCTGTGAGATTCCTGAAACCTGTAAAGATAAATGATACAGTGAGGGTTTTTTTCACCATTAGTGACTCTGAAGACGGAAGTAGAATTAATGTTACAACGAAAGCAAGGACCGTGAACCAGACGGGAGAGGACGTACTGGAATTTACGACGATCCATGTTCTGAGGAGATAAAATAATTGCCAAACCGTAGCTGGTTGACTCGCAAATCATCGTCACCTTGCTTAATCACTGTTTTGAAAGAAGGTCATTTATCATAGGTCTCCCCCTCTCTATGAGTGCAGTGAGGGCATCCGGATTCTGGAGGGAATCGAGATTGACTGCCTTACTGAAGTCCCACCCCATCAGCAGTTTCTTTACTGGCACCTCCAGCTTCTTGTAGTTCAGCGTGGTGGGAATCTCATCAACGAACACTATCAGGTCAGGAGCAAAATTTGGACCAAGTTCCCTTGTGAGGGTTTGTCTTATCTTTTCGGAAAGACCGGTAGATGCCGAATTTCCAGAGACTGTAGAAACGAATATAGCCATTAGCCCATGAACTTCTACGGCAAGGCTGCTTTTCACTTCGGGAATCGATTCTACCACCTTGTATATATCCGAAGTGCCTATTCTGACGCCCTTTCTCTTTATTGTGGAATCTGATCTGCCGGATATTACTGCTGTTCCTATTTCCGACACTGTTATCCAGTCACCCTGCCACCATACTTCAGGAAAGAGAGCATAGTAACTTTCCCTGTACCACCTGTGATCATTGTCACCCCAGAAATACAGCGGCATTGATGGCATGGGCTTTGTTATCACCATTTCTCCTATCCTGCCTACAATACTTTTCCCTTCTTGACTGAAGGAAGCTACGGCAGATCCAAGCCATGAACACTGCATCTCTCCTTCCCATACAGGCAGTATCGGACATCCCCCTACAAATGCTGTACATACGTCAGATCCTCCACTTGCAGCGTCAATCCATATATCGGGACTTACCGCCAGAGACAGCCACCTGAATCCATGCACTGAAAGTGGAGCTGCCGTTGAACCGATCTCCCTCAATTTCCTGAGGCGGAACTGTGTTCCTGGAGATAATCCAGCCTTCATGTTTGCGTGAATGAACGGGGCACTTGTTCCCAATATCGTGAGACTTTCCTTTTCCGCATTCTCCCATAGGGGGAGCATATTTGCATACATCGGACTTCCATCATAAAATGCAACCGTGCATCCGGACATCATGACGTTCACTGCTATGTTCCACATCATCCATGACGGCGATGAATACCACAGGAATTTATCGTTCTCATGAACGTCCAGATGCAGGGTCCCCTTCATGGCTTCAAGCGTCATACCACCGTGACTGTGAACTATTGGTTTCGGTATCCCGGTAGTTCCTGACGAATAAAGAATCCATAGCGGGTGATTGAAATCCACAGGTTCATACGAAATGGTGCTCACTTTCTGATGAGAGGCTTCTTCCCATTCTATCTGTTTTCCTTTAGCCTTTATTTCACCGGGCTTTCCCCCGGTCCTGACAAGAATAACCAGCCTTATTGATGGTACTGCCTCGAGAACTGCTTCAATGTCCCTGCTCTTGTCAAAAGCTTTGCCGTTATACACATAATAATCCGAGGCGATGAGTACCTTTGGCTCAATCTGGCTAAACCTGTCGATTACTGCTCTCGGCGAGATCTCAGAACCAATGACAGACCATATTGCCCCGATGGAAGCAGTGCCGAGAAGAGAGATTACTGCTTCAGGCAACGCCGTCATATAACCAGCCACCACATCTCCTCTCTTAACCCCCAATGATCTCAATGAATTGGCCAAAGAAGCCGTCTGTCTGAATACTTCGTCCCATGAAGATATTCTCCTGACACCGTCTTCCCTATTGTAAATAATAGCAGTTTCAGCACCCCTTGATTTTCTCAATATGTGTTCTGCATAATTTAGACTTGAACCGGGAAACCATTTCAGACCAGGCATTTTCCCGGGCGATATGACTCTGGAAAATGGACTGTATGATTTTACTTCAAAAAAATTCCATATCGATTCCCAGAACTGTTCATATTCCTTGACTGACCATTCCCAGATCTTGTGGTAGTTCGCAATATTCCTTGAAGAGTCGAGGGAAATTTCAAATTGCTTTTCAGAGTTTTTGTTGAGCCATTCAACGTAGTGCGTTATTCTGGCATTTTTTATCATGGTTTCCGATGGTTGCCACATGGGCAGTGTCCTGTCCATGCTATTCAATTATTATCCACCGATATATATGTTTGTCAAGAAATAGGGCCTGCACATGGTTAACTTCGACCTGTTCAATCAACTCACTATTCCTTGACCCTATACCAGAAATCAGATGCCTTGCCCTTGCGTTTTTCCGCAAAAACAGCAATCACTCTTGTACCAGGTTTTATGGTCTCCCTGATTCCCAGATCAATTCTCTGAAGTATTCCGGTATCAGCATCAAGAGGCTTCACATAACCGACCGCATAAGGGACCTTGTCGAAGAACTCCGATGTCGCATACCAAGAGGTTGTCGCATGCATAACGATACCCTCGTGACTGATTTCTCGCCATTCAGTCTCAACGTAGCATTCCCCGCAGTGTGCCCGCGGAGGGAAATAGACCGTCCCACATTTTCTGCATACGGAAGCCATGAGCCTTGCGTTTTCCTTTACTTCCCTGAAGAATCTTGACTGCATACCGTAGCTGTACTTGTAAAACATTACCATTTTGTCCGGCACCTCGAAATATGTGCCATCATTGGGGATACCATATCCCTTTTCCAACTGCAGTTCCATGATCCTGTCGATCTGCGTTTCAAGAGGTTCTGACCTAATTTCCTTCCTTACAGTTTCTTTTGCCTTATTTGTTGAAACACTTTCGCTCATGCTATTTCGCCTCGCATCCAAGCACCGTGACGGTGGCATAGGACGATCCTGGTCCCCCAATAGAATGTGCAAGCGCTTTACCGCTTTTTATCTCCACCTGTCTCTTCCCGGCACGTCCTCTCAACTGGTTGGCAATTTCCCCAATCTGCATGACTCCAGTTGCGCCGACTGCGTGGCCCGCCCCAAGCAGCCCTCCAGAAGGGGAAACTGGAAGGTCACCGTCCATTGTCGCGACTCCATCCTCAATAAATTTTCCACCCTTTCCTTTCTCTGCGAATCCCATTGCCTCGTACGCCTGGATCTCCGTAAAACTAAAAGCGTCGTGCAACTCTGCAACATCTATTTCCTTCAGAGGATTGGTTATACCTGCCATTCTGTAAGCCATTCTCGCTGCTTCATAGTGATTTCTCAAATCAGCGATGTCTCCGTATCTGCCAAGTCTGTCGTCCTTGCTCCTCATTCCTGTAAACGACTTGTCGTTGGAAGAACCTATTCCAAGTACCCACACTGGGTCCTCGATACCAAGTTCCCTAATCTTGCTCTCACTCATAAGGACCAGTGATGAGGACCCCTCTGTGTAGAGGCTGCAGTCATAGAGTTTGAAGGGATACGATATCATTCTCGATGATAATACATCGTCCACAGTCAATTTCATCGGACTCTGCGCATATGGGTTGTTAAGGGCATTGCTGTGATTCTTGACACTTACGAGTGCCGCCTGATCCTCCCTGGTCCCATACTTTTCCATGTGTGCTGTGGCAAGAATCGCATAGGATGATGCTGCTGAAACTCCAAGGGGAAATTCCCATGTCATATCGGCACTGTATGCTATTGATTTCAGTACCTCCGGAGTAGACTTGAACTGAGCCCAGTCAAAACAGTCGAGCGCCTTCTCCACGCCTATCAGAACAGTCGAATCACTAAGCCCGGAGGCAATCTCGGAATAGGCTGCCCTGAATGCGTATCCGCCAGTTGCCCCACCGGTTGTAATCCTGGTACCAGGCTTGCCAAAGAATCCGAGATAATCGTGTACGTACGTATCTGGCATAATCT
Organism: Thermoplasmatota archaeon; assembly: GCA_023488885.1. Classification (GTDB taxonomy): domain Archaea; phylum Thermoplasmatota; class Thermoplasmata; order Thermoplasmatales; family Thermoplasmataceae; genus JAJZOM01. The sequence continues at coordinate 36,336 of JAMDDH010000010.1, forward strand.
GCCTTTCAAAAAGATCATTGTAGATACCGTATACTACCGAATCCACATCCTTTACCCCAACATTGCATTCTTCGAGAGCCATTTTTGTTGACTCAAATGCCAATTCATAGTAAGTTTTGTCTGGATTCCTGGCCTCGAATTTTGTCTGGCCTACTCCAACAACCGCTACCCTGTCACTTCTCATTAATTATCTCACTCTCAAAGCTGTTCCCAGATTAGAATAGAATCGGTGTTGCTTTATCAATTTTATTGAAATCGATTATTCCCAGTTACTAATATTATAAACACTGGCAGACGATAGAGAAAACTTTGTCGAATCCAGTAAAGCCTGCGATTCCGGGAGTTACTCACCACTGATATCCGACCATTGTTAAGGACAACAACATTTTACAACTGGTTAAACATACCATCTGGAGCGGTTTATGACTTCCGAGGAGAGTGATGATGAATGGGCTTC
>JAMDDH010000004.1 GCA_023488885.1 Thermoplasmatota archaeon
CAATCTTGAAATGACTGCATCCGATTCAAGTTTTATCGATCCTTTTCTAATACTGTGCAGAACTGGATTCCAGAGTAATGTTATCTCTATAATTCCCACTATAATGATAAGCAATGTCATCACTTCAGGTTACGATTTCCGTTAACCATGTTAACAGACACCTTTGGAAGTTATCATCTCTTTGATGCTTAAACTTCGTGGGTGTAGAGTAGATGGTGGGGAGCTCCCTCCTGACACATTCTCACATCCCGTGGGAACGGAGTTCACATCCACTCACCCCTCGTAGAACCGTACTTGAGGATTTCCCTCATACGGCTCTCAGATGGCCACATCCCATGCAGCATTATCGCCTCGTGACTATGAGTTTGAACCCTATTTTCAACATGTATTCGCTATTGTATTCCTTATAACCGAACCCGGATTTTGTATGCCTTCTCCGCAGGTATTTGCGCAGTCTGTTCAGCGCATATTCTTGTATTTTCGCAAGTGTTTTGTATGCTTCTATGTCTCTGTAATAGTTTGTCCAACCTCGCATGAGAAGGTTGAGTGACTTCACTGTTTCTTCTATGTCTCCATTGACTGCTCTCTGTGTGATTGTGTCAATCTTTGATTTTACAGATTTCATTGATTGCTTTGTCGGTCTGACGTATGTGTGTTCCTTGCTGTATGAATATACATATTTTCGGAAGAAGTGGAAACCCAGGAAGTCAAAGCCTTCTTTTGCAGTGGTGATTCTTGTCTTCTCTGTGCTGAGTTCAAGGTTGAGGTTGTTCAGCATCGCTTCAATGAACGGTATTGCTTTCCTGAACGGTCTTGATGACAGAACGATGAAATCATCACAGTAACGTATGAGATGAGCATTTTCTCGCTTTTCGATGCCTGATTCCTTCCAGAGCCTGTCCATCTCATTGAGGTAGATATTCGCCAGAAGCGGTGATATGACACCGCCCTGGGGAGTACCTTTCCTTGGCTCTGTACGCATGTCATCTTCTATTATGCCTGCCCTGAGCCATGCCCTTATCAGTTTCAGGATGTATCCATCTGCTATCCTTCGTTCAACGAGTTCCATCAGGATGCCATGATCGATGCTGTCAAAGTATCCCTTGATGTCTGCATCGTATATGCTTGTGCGTCCCCAGTTGAGGAGTTTCTGTACCTCTTTCCTGGCATCCTGTGCTGACCTTCCTTCCCTGAAACCGTAGGAGAATTCCTGGAAATCGGCTTCAAAGATAGGTTCGATGACAAGCTTTACAGCGCCCTGGACTATCCTGTCCCTTATGACCGGAATGCCCAGCGGTCTCTGCTTGCCATTCTTCTTTTGTATGTATACCCGTTTTATGTCCCTGACACGATACGTTTCCGTTCTAATGTCTTCTGCGAGTTCTTTGAGGAATCTCTCTTCCCCGTATTCGATTACGTGGTTTATGGTCTGTGCATCAATGCCAGGAGAACCCTTGTTGGATTTCACGGATTCCCATGAGCATTTCAGCACATCCTCACGATACACCTTGTCCTTAAGGGTGTAAAACCTTCTGTTCTTGCCAGCCTTGGCTGCATGGTAAAGCTTCTCCCGCAGTTCGTGGAGTTTAGGATATCTTTCAATATTCTGCATATAATACCTCTTCGGAATTATGCCCCCTTCCCTGCAAGAGAAACAGACCAAATTGCAGGCACTTTGCTCCATTGTCTTTCGATAACTTCATCGCTACTATTACCTGCTCCGACTTCCCTGCCTGCTTTCCATGGCATTTCGTTTCGCTTATAGCCATGGTTACCCTTTCGGGACAGACAGGGAGCTCCCAAGTTACCCGATATACCCGTATATGCATGTCGCACCGAAGACGCCGGAGGAGTGGAATGGTTCTCTTCTGCATGAATAGGGCATCGGCTATGGGCTGCCTATCCCTTCGTATGTGTTCTCCATACAGATTATTCGTGTTATATCACCGTTCCATTACAGCATTCGCCAAGGTCATACAGGCTCTGCCTCCCCTTAACACTCCTGCCCGGGAGTGTGGGTATTCACGACGCTCATTTGGTTTCACTGTTGTTGCAACCTGCATACTCGCTCTCCTATTGGATTTCGTCAACCAGTTTCGATACTGCGGATTGCTCCACAGTTCGTGGTTCAAGCTCATAGTCGCACACGCAATTACTATGCAGGACTTCCACCCGCAGGATATATCGATTCCTTGGCACACGTAGAGTAGATGGTGGGGAGCTCCCTCCTGACACATTCTCACATCCCGTGGGAACGGAGTTCACATCCACTCACCCCTCGTAGAACCGTACTTGAGGATTTCCCTCATACGGCTCTCAGATGGCCACATCCCATGCAGCATTATCGCCTCGTGACTATGAGTTTGAACCCTATTTTCAACATGTATTCGCTATTGTATTCCTTATAACCGAACCCGGATTTTGTATGCCTTCTCCGCAGGTATTTGCGCAGTCTGTTCAGCGCATATTCTTGTATTTTCGCAAGTGTTTTGTATGCTTCTATGTCTCTGTAATAGTTTGTCCAACCTCGCATGAGAAGGTTGAGTGACTTCACTGTTTCTTCTATGTCTCCATTGACTGCTCTCTGTGTGATTGTGTCAATCTTTGATTTTACAGATTTCATTGATTGCTTTGTCGGTCTGACGTATGTGTGTTCCTTGCTGTATGAATATACATATTTTCGGAAGAAGTGGAAACCCAGGAAGTCAAAGCCTTCTTTTGCAGTGGTGATTCTTGTCTTCTCTGTGCTGAGTTCAAGGTTGAGGTTGTTCAGCATCGCTTCAATGAACGGTATTGCTTTCCTGAACGGTCTTGATGACAGAACGATGAAATCATCACAGTAACGTATGAGATGAGCATTTTCTCGCTTTTCGATGCCTGATTCCTTCCAGAGCCTGTCCATCTCATTGAGGTAGATATTCGCCAGAAGCGGTGATATGACACCGCCCTGGGGAGTACCTTTCCTTGGCTCTGTACGCATGTCATCTTCTATTATGCCTGCCCTGAGCCATGCCCTTATCAGTTTCAGGATGTATCCATCTGCTATCCTTCGTTCAACGAGTTCCATCAGGATGCCATGATCGATGCTGTCAAAGTATCCCTTGATGTCTGCATCGTATATGCTTGTGCGTCCCCAGTTGAGGAGTTTCTGTACCTCTTTCCTGGCATCCTGTGCTGACCTTCCTTCCCTGAAACCGTAGGAGAATTCCTGGAAATCGGCTTCAAAGATAGGTTCGATGACAAGCTTTACAGCGCCCTGGACTATCCTGTCCCTTATGACCGGAATGCCCAGCGGTCTCTGCTTGCCATTCTTCTTTTGTATGTATACCCGTTTTATGTCCCTGACACGATACGTTTCCGTTCTAATGTCTTCTGCGAGTTCTTTGAGGAATCTCTCTTCCCCGTATTCGATTACGTGGTTTATGGTCTGTGCATCAATGCCAGGAGAACCCTTGTTGGATTTCACGGATTCCCATGAGCATTTCAGCACATCCTCACGATACACCTTGTCCTTAAGGGTGTAAAACCTTCTGTTCTTGCCAGCCTTGGCTGCATGGTAAAGCTTCTCCCGCAGTTCGTGGAGTTTAGGATATCTTTCAATATTCTGCATATAATACCTCTTCGGAATTATGCCCCCTTCCCTGCAAGAGAAACAGACCAAATTGCAGGCACTTTGCTCCATTGTCTTTCGATAACTTCATCGCTACTATTACCTGCTCCGACTTCCCTGCCTGCTTTCCATGGCATTTCGTTTCGCTTATAGCCATGGTTACCCTTTCGGGACAGACAGGGAGCTCCCAAGTTACCCGATATACCCGTATATGCATGTCGCACCGAAGACGCCGGAGGAGTGGAATGGTTCTCTTCTGCATGAATAGGGCATCGGCTATGGGCTGCCTATCCCTTCGTATGTGTTCTCCATACAGATTATTCGTGTTATATCACCGTTCCATTACAGCATTCGCCAAGGTCATACAGGCTCTGCCTCCCCTTAACACTCCTGCCCGGGAGTGTGGGTATTCACGACGCTCATTTGGTTTCACTGTTGTTGCAACCTGCATACTCGCTCTCCTATTGGATTTCGTCAACCAGTTTCGATACTGCGGATTGCTCCACAGTTCGTGGTTCAAGCTCATAGTCGCACACGCAATTACTATGCAGGACTTCCACCCGCAGGATATATCGATTCCTTGGCACACATAACCCAATACCCTCTATCCCGTTCGCAAAAGCTTCGGGGAATGCTTTTCTTATTATGTTGTAGACTGCGTTGAGATCCGCATGCATAAGGGTTCCGTTTGCGGATCTGAACACCCCTCTACCTGTCCTCTTTCCCATATATGCGTCATGGTGTTCTATGCTCTCGTTGTCAAGGAAAGAGCATTTGCTTGTATGGCTCTCCTCCTGTATCACAACACGGATGCCTGCCTCCTCCGCCTTGTACCTGATCTGTCCGATCAGTGTGCTGAAAGGTATCTGCACAAAGTTCTGGTTGTTTACTTTTCCCATGTTCGTCCCCTGTTTCCATCCTTCACTGTGCCCTATGACAATGGTATCAATGTTCTTCGATTCGGCATAATTAACGATGGATCTGCTCAATCTGTGCATTATGTCCTTTATCTTCCTGTTGCGTTTCATGAAGAGTTTTTTCATTCTCATGGACTGGAACCTGGTGTTGCCTGTCCGGAGATCGTTTATTGATTTCAGTCTTGAGTTCTCCTTATTGTAGAACTGGTTCACCGATTTGAGGACACCGCCCCTGACAGCAATCCCCTCCTCGGAGATGCTGTCTCCAATGGTCACGATGTTCCTCACGCCGATGTCAATGCCCATGATCCTTTTCGGATTCATGTCCACAATGCCTGAAATCTCCTTTTCGTACACTATCTCGACTGTGTATCCTGTGCCCTGTGGTACTATCCTTACCTCTCTCAGATTCACGCCATTCAGTCTTGTTCTCACATCCAGTTCCATTATCTTCGGGAATTTCAATATTCCATTCTCCATGCTGCACTGCTGGTTGGTAAAGATTAAGAGGAATTCACCGTTTTTTTCTTTATATCCGGGTGGCTTTGGCCTTCCGGAAAACTTCTCGGGATGCTTCCTGTATTCCCTGATCGATCTGAAAAAGGAATTCCATGCCTGCTTGACCTTCCTTATTGTCCACTGTGCAGTCTGTGCCGGAAGTTTCTGGTAATTGTTGTGTTCATCCTCTTCTGAAGGGGCCTGGAATGATTTCACAAGATCGGTGTATCCGGTCATCTTTTCTTTTTTTATGAACTGCTGCCTCAGAACGTAATTTGCCTGGTTGAACAGGTTCTTGGAGAGATGGCACATCATTGGGACTGTGTCGTTTCCCCTGATGTATATCTGTTCTGTCCGGTTAACCTTCATATCCGACCTCAACGGAATGATTTCTTCTTTTGGAATACATCTTCATGGAATAGCAGTGCATCATCGTAACGATCTCTTCAAAGAACTCTTCGGAATCAAGTTTTGTGTCGCCTATTTCGGAGATGACGACTATCTCTGTCCTGAATTTGCGGAAGAGGTAACTGAATAATTCGAAGCCAATTCTGCTCAACCTGTCTTTATAAGTTATCACTACCTTCTCAACTTTACTGTTCATGATTTCATCGATCATGTCGAAGAAGCCTTTTCTCTTCTCAAAGGATATTCCGGATGCAATGTCTGAATATATTGCATTTATCGTGAAACCGTTCATGAAGCACCACTGCTTCATCTGATCGATCTGGTTCTGCAGATCGTTCTTCTGTTTTGATGTCGAAACTCTGGCATACAGGACGGTTTTCCTTTTCACGTCCTTGTTGAGTATTTTGTAAACATCCTCTTCGCTGTAATCATACCTCTTATTTGGCATCACGGTGTACCTGATCCTGCCATTATGTGCATAAACATGAAGTGTCTTTCGGGATATCTGCAACAGGTTCAGGACTTCCTCTGCCTTCATGGTTGTTATCAAATATAATATTAGTTAATAATATTATCGATTTCATTGACTATACCATGTAGGCCTGACATTAGTGAGAAAAAACATGAGCCCCATAATCAGCATGGTGAAGAAACCATATTTAAAATAGGAATATGATACCGGAAAATTAGAAAGATAATGCCTGAAGTCAAATGAGAGATTCTTGAAACTTGTGTCGATTACAAATCTTTCATGGATCAAAAGTAGAAGCAGGATCCAGTAAACACATACAGCAGTGGGTACATACATTAAATTTTCAGAATTAAAAACCGTAAAAAATTCGAAAAAAATCGGAGAAAAAAGCAGTATCATGGTGTTTCTGCTAGAATGTTTCTTCAACGACTTCACGTAACTCTGTGAAACGGCATTTCTCTCCTGGTTCTCGGTGATAAAATTCTTCACCAACTCGCTGGTCATTAAATTGCATAAAAGAATTCTGTATAAAATTTCCTCCTGGTTATAATGACAAAAGATTGGTTGAGCTTTCTAAGCTTTTGATAACAGCACCAAGATCATGAAATATGCTTTATGCATTCCACAACATGCATCTAAGATAGGCACATTTTTCAGAATTCAAGTGGTACGATCCTGAATGAAAATGTAACAGTAGAGGTTGTTCCTCATAATCTCGCTGAAGAGGAATTCAAAACTTATCAGCTATTCCATTGAGACGGATAAGGACTTTATATTCAGGAAAGGCCAGAATTATATTCGAAATGTGAAAGAGATGGAATAACAAAGTACACTGTCAATCTGCAGAAAGAGGTGAAATAGCGAATACATGCCCTCAGCTCCGTCATATGGCGGCTAAATTGTTATACTCTGGTTAGTCTTGCAATAATCATGTTTGAACCTGTAAGCAGAAACATTCTAAGGTGGGGAACGCCGGACCCTGAGGGAGACTGGATAATGTATGGGCATATTGTTCACGATGAGCAAAAAAGTATAATGATTGATCCGCCGCTTGTGCCGGGATTAATAGAATCCACTGCAAGGCTGGGAAAACTGGAAGCGATTATCCTTACGACTCTGGATCATACAAGAGGTGCTAAGTACTTAAATGAAAGAACCGGAGTTCCTATATTTATACCTGATCAGGTAAAATCAGCCTGCGTCGATCCTGAAGCGGTGTTGGAGCAGAAAGGGATCAGGGAATACCAGAAATACAGCGACAAGGTTCTGTTCGGACTGAAACCATACCGTGTTACTGCAGAAAGTAAAAGTGCAGCAGATAAGCCATGGATGGATGAGTTTGCTTTGCTTGTGCCACAAGAATACCTGATTGTTGGAGATGTTGCCATAGGGACACCCGATGGAAACATTATCACTGCTCCCGAATGGTTCCCCCATAACCCTCCTTATCCAGGGCTTCCTTCTGTTTTCAGAGAATTCTCAAAGATCGTGCTTAATTCCGGGGCAACCTCACTTCTCGCGTCACATGGCAGCAACATTTATGGGCGTCTCCAGGAAATAGTGAGAACCGGAAAACACTGAATACGGTTATTTAGGCCAGATAAAAGAAGTATTTAGGGATAAAATGGCCAATGTTCTTCGGACTTTGGCATCGCCGATCCCGAAAAAGCAATTCAATTAACTTTGGAAGTCAACATATTCGAGGTGATCAATTCACCACGCTTTTTTCCGCCGGCCTTGAACAGCTTAAGGTAGGGTATCATTGCCTCCATGATCCTGTTCTCTGCTTTTCTCAAGTGTTCCTCGTATGTTGAACGTGATATTCCCAAACTTTTTGCTATAGAATCTGTTGTAATTTCCCTTGGTGAGACGTAATAGCCATAATCAAAGGCCTTTACAAGGGCCTCCATCTGCCTATCTGTCAACCTTGAGAAAAAACTCTCAATCCAGATAGTTGAGGGGACCGCGTCGGTGTGCACGAGACGTTTACAGGTTAACTCAATTTCTCCCAGCTTGGACAGGTCTGCAAAAAACTTTTTTGTGTCCTCCTCGCTGAAGCTTATTACCTTGAAAAAGCCCCAGCCATCCAGGTATATCGCCGGATGGACCTGTACAACATGATTTCTCTCTGCGATATTCCACATGCTGTCGAGGAGATCGCAACTGCATCGCATTGTTAGAACTATCCCGTCGTTTGAGAACTTGTAATTGTCTATAACCCGGTCTATACTTCTGGCGTAGTTCTCAAGCTCCGACATCAGGTCTTCATGATCCAGAGGGACATGGACCATCTCCCTGTCCCAGACACACCACATTGATATCCTTACCCCCGGATACCTGCCGGACATCTGTATGAAGGGATAATTGTACCTTATCTTGAAAGATATTTCCCAGGATTCCATGAGTGTGCCAGTATTGTTGCCGTATTAGACTTGTCCCTTCATATGACGGCTTAAATAACAGGTAGAATCCTGTTGACCCCTGTCCTTATCTTAGACTGGAGGTAGAGAAAATGTACGAATATGAGATAAGGAATGTGGTGTCCATGGATAATTTATCAGCATTACAGGGTATAGACGCAGATCTGGCCCTATATATCAGGAATGAATTCGGTAGGACCGCATCTTACGGGATGTTGGCTGGGAGAACCAGAACGCCATGGAAGCAGAGACGCTTGAAGATAAATGCCCACAGGAAACAGAATTCTGGGATATTATCTGGGTTAAAGTGAATTTTAATATGATCCATCACATAATTTAATGCATGGAAAAACCTGATTCCGAATATGGATGGATTATTACCCATATAAGCGCAATTTATCCATGGCAGATAGATCACATGGGGCATATGAATGTCCAGTTCTACGCTTCCCTCTTTGATCAGGCCACATGGTCATTTTTCTCCGAATATGGCATAACGGGAGATTACCTAAGGAACAATGAAAGAGGAATGGCTGCGCTTATCCAACACACCGAATATAAACACGAACTTTTTGCCGGGAGTGTTGTTGAGATCAGGAGCAAGCTGAATTCCGCGACTCCTAAAACCATTAACTTTACGCACAGGATGTATCTGAGACCGGATCATATCCTTGTTGCAACAACTGAATTTACCGGTGTCCATATGGATAGAAGCAGCCGCAAGTCCATCCC
>JAMDDH010000045.1 GCA_023488885.1 Thermoplasmatota archaeon
TAGCATCTTTCATATATTCCTGGTTAATCCCTAATAACAACGCGGAGGTTGTCGAGCTAGGTTAAAGGCGATGGATTTAGGGTCCATTCCCGAAGGGGTTCGCCGGTTCGAATCCGGCCCTCCGCATTTTTCCTTTGATTTAGGCAATCTGTTGTAATTTTCACTTAATCATACTTCCTCGAAACTTAAATATATTCTTGAGATTCAACTTTGCAAAGAGCTTTTAATCTGCAGCCTATTTTGTCAGGTGAATAATCCATCCAGGGAAAAAGGGTTCATGGAATCGACTGGCAGAACTTTTATTATCGTTTTGGGATGTGGTAAAAATGCATTCAACCGTGAAGATGGACATTAAGGATGTGAGGCAAGCTGTTGAAAAACACCTCAAAGACTTAGGTATAAATGGCCCAGTGAGAATTGCATCGGCCAAGTTTTTGAATGGATATTGGGATGTTGTGGTTGTTTATTCAAGGGACATTGAAATAGACGACAGGAAACAAAAGACTGGTATCATCGCGGTATTACTGATTGACGACCAAACTGGAAAGGTTGAGTCTTTTCGGGAAAATCCATCCTAGGGCTGCATTCCTGCATGGGACTAATAATCGACAACATTGAGATCAGGGGAACTAATAAAGCACTGAAGATGAATGCGCTGATCGATTCTGGGGCTGAGGGGAATTATATCAGTGAGATACTGCCCAATGGGCTAAGACCGGTTCAGCTTGGGTTCATATCTTACAGCGAGATTCCGGTCTCAATTCCTGGCTCTTCATCTGCAGAACTGCATGGAGCATTAACATTTGAGAGTTTAACACTGAACGGAATTGTGATTTCTGAACCTGAATTTATAATCCTTGATAACATTGATTTCCCAGCTATTATTGGTGTGGAAATTCTTCAAATGCTTGGCTTGAGCCTTGACTTCAGGACGGATGTCATTCGATTCTGATTATGCATACTGAATTTGTAAGAAGAAATATAACTTGACTGTAAAGCCGCAATCTCGAACTTTGCCTTTTGCTTTTGAAGTCGACATAATACTTCTTGTTTCGCTGAAATTTGAGTTGAAGTTATACACAACGACTTAATTTGTTGCGCATAATTGTCTAATCTCCCGACTCTCTTTTCTGTATATACTGAACTGCCTGATCAGTGCATCTTTCAGCTCACCAAGCGAGGCGAAATACACATTATGGGTTGCCTTCTTCCTTATGAACTTCCATACCCGCTCTATTGGATTGAGATCCGGGGAATATGGTGGCAGGAAGAACAGCCTTATGCCTGTCAAATTGGCATAGTCGTTTATCACACTGGAATGGTGATATGGTGCATTGTCCAGCACAAAGGTGCTGTCCGTGAATGTCCTGTGCGCAAGCGACAGGAACTCCAGGAATGTGAGCGCATTGTACCTGTCCGTAAGAGATGTGATCAGCCTTCCATTGTCAAGGCATACTGCACCGAAAACACTTATTCCCTTGCGGTTGGGCTCCTGGTACACCACCGGATCACCTATAGCAAACATGGTCCTCCGGAGGGAACCACATCCTGATCCTGGTGCCATGCTGGTAGAAGTGGCACTCATCCATGAACACTATCCTGGAGCCATCATGCACCATTTTCCGGAGTTTTTTTAAAATTATCCTTCTTCTCCTCGTCCGCCTTTGCTATGACCGGCCTTGGTTTCCTGATCCTGAAGTCCAGCATTCTGAATATCCGCTGGCACTGTCTTGTGCCCATGTCGACACCATACTTTGCATGCAGGTGATGACTCAGGAGCTTACCGTCCCACATGTTCTGAGAATACCCGAAAACGCCAGGATTCTTCCTCAGATCCTCGCCTATACTTTCCATTATGCCTGATGTTCTGGAAGGCCTCCCGGGATGGTCGGATTCCCTCAGGCCGTCGAACCCCGTTTTCCTGTAGGAGTTAACCCAGTTCTCTATGCTCCTCGGACTGTCCCCCAGCATTTCCGAGACAGCGTATGGACTATATCCATTTGCAACCAGGAGAATGCCATGGAGTCTGTGATCGTATCTTGAATCGTCGCTGCGTCTTATCTCCTCCTCGATTCTCTCCTTTTCGTCCTGAGAAATTATGAGCTTTCTCATAGAATATAAACGTGAATAGGTATTTAAGAATATACGAATGAAATTATGACGCTATGTATAACATCTTCAAACCTATAAAAGCTGACAAAAAACTGAAGTCGCTGACATTGCTTTTATATTTCCCATACCGTAAAAGACTTTTATTGATATCTCCTGTATTATACCCTAAGAAGTCTCCAAGTTCGGTCTTCCATCTCTTAACTCTTCTGTTACCGCCTTGCTGAGTGGAAATTTCTTCATGTAGATCTTTGATGAATTCCTTTAAAATCATTGAATCTCTGTCAGCCCATTTAAGGGTCTCTAATTCATTTCTGTCAGGTTTGACTGAAATATCAGTTGACGGAATATTATAAAAAATGAGCAGTGATGTTGTTGGTTTAAGGTTGTATAGCCACCCTATGTATATGTGAGCAAGAAAGTCCATTCTATAATGATAGGGATCTTTTTCCTTGTTTTCAGGCAGGAAAAGAAACCTTAGTGTTTCCCTTATAATCTCAGAGTATGACACCTTCTGCTTCTCTTCACCGGTATCAATGCAAGAAAAGATAAGAGCTCGAAGTTGACAGGATCGTTTTCACAGTGACCGATTTTATCCATCTGGTTAATTCCGATCTCCCTAAAGGATCTGTGGTAATATTTGACGATGCTGGTTTGGGCATAAATGCAAGATTGTGGCAGGAACAGAGTACCAAGCTATTCGGTATGGTTGTCCAGGGCTTCAGGTATAAACAAATCAATGTTTTCTTCACAGTTCCCAAGCTGTTCTTCATAGAACGACAGTCGAGAAACCTTGCTCACATGAGATTTCAGTCTACAAAGAAACAGGGGCTCATGAAGATGTACCTCATCATTGAGAGCAAACGGGATCCCAATAATCCGCTGGAGACCTATCCCAAAGAACGAATAAACGGAAAATTCATTCAACTACCAAAAGTGCACTTCCGTATCCCATCGCAGGAACTCAGAGAACAGTATGAAGTGAAGAAAAAGAACTACATGGATGCAAAATTCAGACAGTACGAAGATGAGTTGAGTCAAATAGACATGGATACAGGTTTGAATCCACGAAAGAAGGCTGACAGAGAAAAGATAATTGCAAATCTTCATGAGGAGGGGTTGTCTGTGAGACAGATATCTAAAGTGTTGGGAACCAGTAAAACATCAGTTCACAGGATAATAACTGAAAGGAAGTAGTGTCCCAATCGTCCCAAACATGGGACGCTTGCAAATCTCCTATTTTACGGTATCCAATATGTATTTCTGCAAAGCCACTCCTATACGCTATATACATACTCACGCGGACGATAAAAGGTGATTTCTCTCATGGATCTTAAATCATGACATCATGTATTGTGGACACAATTTTATGGACCAGAACCTGACACGAGATCCGCATGAAAAAACCTTATACGTCAGTTATGTATGGTTTATCAATGAAATACACGGTTATTCTTGAAAAGGACGAAGCAGGATTTTATGTTGTCAATGTACCTGCCCTTCCGGGATGTTTCACACAAGGTAAAACGAAAGAGGAAGCTCTTGAGAATGCCAAAGAAGCCATAGAATCGTATATAGGTTCTCTTAAAAAACATAAAGAACCCATTCCTGAAGATGTTGGAGAGGAAGTAATACTGGATGCCTAAGCTTCCCGTATTGTCAGGGAAAGCCGTTATAAGGGCCCTCTCCAAGATAGGTTACGATTTTGACCATCAAACTGGAAGCCACGTTACACTCGTAAACACATCAGGAAAGAAGATTACGGTCCCCAACCACAGAGAATTGGGTCCTGGGATTTTAAGGGCAATAATTAAACAGCCGGTCTTACAGTGGATGAATTCATGGAACTCCTCTAGACTGAACACCAAAAGTGCCATTGAGAATATCACAATGGGAAGCCTTGGAATCGTAAAAATGGTAGGTAATACATTATGGCGATGCCCTGTGCAAAGGGCTTAAATCAAATTATGAAAGGTTAGGATAAAAATAAATGAACCAATTCAGGCCTTCCATGTCCTGACTGCAATATTTCTCAGAATAAGTCTTTTCTTTATGGTATTGGGTGATACCTTGTACTCTGAAGCAAGAGACTTTATTGACTCTCCGTTCCTGTATCTCTGGATTATGGCCTTCTCCGGTATATCTTTCAGCGGACCATGCATCGGTTTACCCGATCTGGTGCCATGAAGCATTGCCCTCACCCTTCCTTCCTGGGTGCGTTCAATAATCAGGTCGCGTTCGAATTCAGCAACAGCACCAAGTATCTGAAATAGCATCTTTCCCATGGGTGAGCTCAGATCTATGTTCTGGTCCAGGAATACCATGCTAACATTATGTGATTCCAGGAAGTTCAAGGTTTCAATGAGATCCTTGAGAGATCTTCCCCAACGATCCAGCTTTGTGCAGATAACCAGGTCAATCTTTCCCTGTTCTGCAAGTTTCAGGATCCTTGCCCTTTCAGGTCTGTGATTATAGGTTCCGGAAAGCTTTTCCTGGAATATTGCACCTTCAACCGCCGGAATGAGACCACGTTCCGTGATGTGTTTCTGTATCCTTTCAACCTGTGATGAAAGGTCCTGTTCCTTTGTTGAAACCCTGGCATAACCTGCAACACGACTTTGTATCTCTTCGCTCATGTTTCATTGTCATACTGACAGGGATAATAAGAGTAAAGCTGAAGATTAGGTGTTTGCAAGGGTTTATTGAGTGCAGAGACCTTAAGTAAAATTTATTACTATATGTATTGTTAAACTTATATGAAAATATTTAAAAATAGCAGGATAAAGGGCCGAAAGATCGTAACCTTGTTATTGTCTATAATTTTGATTGCGACGACAATATCATTACTCATCTATCAACCTTCCAGTTCAACTGTCAGTGTCTCGCCGTCTGAAAGCACTCTTGCGGTAACCTCTACCAATCAGCCCTTATTTAACGCAACCGCAAATGACATTTCTAGCCAGCTTTGAATGATGGCTACAAATGCAAAAGAACACGGGTTACCATGGCACATCAGCATAGATTCTGAAAAGAGTGCAATAATGAATAAATTTACAATCTTAACCCACAAGAATTATTTTGAAAGTCTTCTATCAAATCTTGGTGCTTCATCGCTGTCCACTGGATTTACACATAATTATTCTTCCAATACAACGATTGCTTATTTTTCGTTCAATTGGTATACACCGCAAAAAGTTCATACAATTTCTTGGAGTCTAAATATGAGATCTGAAAAACTAGCCGGCCCCATACAAACTCTACGTCCTGCAGCAAATCTAATGGGCTCCAAAAGCGGTCTTGGGAATAGTGTAAAAGAGGTATCAACAGCCTCATCAGTTTACGAAAGCAAAGACTGGGCTGGGTACGAATTCTACACAGGAAGCACCGTTTCCTCGGCTTCCGCAAATTTCAATGTTGCCAACATAATAATGCCCCCCTCATCTCAGGTTAATACCTCTGCTAATCAGGTAGCCACAGTATGAGTAGGGCTATCTAACCAAGCAGGAGGTGTTGGAGGGTTAGCTCAGACTGGCTACGCAACCGATGCCACCCCCGACTCAAATTCGTACAACTACAACTTGTGGTACGAAGTGTATGACCCTGGAACTCCCGTCAACATGGCTTCTATGACCGACTACAATGGAAATCCAACGGTTTCTCCTGGAAACATAGTCAGTGCAACAGTGCAGCAGAGCGGAAGTAGCTGGGACTTCGAGATTTATAATTATAACAATTCCAATACCTACACGGCATCCCACTCCATGGTATATCTCTATATCTTTAACTACCAGTTCAGTGCATATTATAATCAATACGTGGTGGAGGCATATGCTACCAACAATATCATACAACAGATTGCTGAGTTTTACCCAGCAATTAATTTCGAAGGTGGTACACTCTATAGCAACGGAGCAACGCAGTTCGTTACGAATCTGTATAATTCAAGCTCCTATAACGAGTATCTATTGTATCAAACCCTAGGTAATCTTAATGTGAACACTCACTACTTTATGCAGACCGGCACATATGACACGTCATTATTCGGATATTCCGTTAAATCCTGGCTGAACTCTTATGATTCTTAGAGTGGGAACTGTTCCACTTATTTTTTTCTCTTATGTGCAAATACTGTGGTGGTATGGATTCTAAACTAAATGTGTGGAATAAAGCGATGAGGTTGAGCAGATGAGACCGATTTTGTACGAACTCTCCAGGAACTTCCGCAGCAGGATTTTCCTGATAACCATAGTAGCAATTATAGTTATATCGATAATACCAGCTGCTTCACTTAACTACAATACCTCAGCTCCAGCTCCGGATTCATCAGTGAGAACTGATTATGGTTATTATCTGAATGGTTCGGAGTACCACATCGTCAATTTTGTCCATAATGCCTACGGTGAACCATATCAAGGAGCCAGATATTCTATATCCGTAAACGGGCACAGCTATAGTGCAATTTCCAACAGTGTTGGCTTCGCAAATATCTCAATTTCTGAGTCCATAATCAACGGCACTGCAAGGATACAGGAATCGCACAGCGTTGGTTCATCCACCTTTCCGTATTCCATTCCCCTCAACGCTTCACGTGAAACATACCTTGCTGGTGACAACACCTACAACGTGTCTTACATAGTAACAGGAGTGTACAATCCCGGAAATCCTCGTCTGAACAATCTCTTTATATATTACCTGGGCAAAGATGGAAAAGCATCTCCAACTGTTGATGTTTACTGGTCAACCTCCTCTTCGAACTACAGCAGTGCGGCTCTTGCAACTTCAACTGGTAACGCAACCCTGATAAAGAGCATTGGAGGTTTCCGCAATACTGTGATAACTCCAAACATTCCATACAGAACTGGTGTCTATTCTACCGAGAAACTATTTTTTATAACAATCACCAATTCAAATAACACAAAACCTGAAGGAACTTACCCTGTCAGCTTAATAATTGAGGTCTCACCAACAACAACCTATGAGTTCCTTTTTAGCGAGCTTGGAAGCACTTTCCAGATCTTTGTGCCATTGCTTGCCATTATTTCCAGCTATCAAATATATGCTTACGATCGCATTTCTGGTAATATAGAGTCTGTCGTGACAAGACCGGTTACCAAAAGCCAGATTATGCTTACAAGATATGTGGCGAACATAATTGCACTAGGCATATCTATAATGGTGTCAGCCGAGGTCCTGAATCTGTTTTCCATATCAAGCCTGGGTGTGTCGATACCATTGAAGATGATAGCTTTGATAATTTGGGCATTTTTTGTGGAAGCTTCGGCGTTTACAGGTATAATGTTCACTATGTCACATATTACAAAGAGTAATGCACGTGCTATTGGGTTGACGATCTTTCTCTACATAGGATTCAACATACTCTGGACGCTTGTCACACAGATTTATGGGAACGGAAGCCCAGTAAATTATCTGAGCCCGGGAGGTTATTTTCTCCTAGTTAGGTATTATGTCTTTAATGCGCTTTTCCCCACAAGTCCAGTAGTTATAGTGGGCCATAACCCTGACTGGTCAGTTTATATGGACTTGCTTTTCCTCGGCGGATTCTTATGGATAACTATTCCACTTCTTACTGTCTACGCTCTCTGCAAGATAAGAGACTAAAACGAAAAATGCCATAACAAGAGTTCACTGTTGTAAGAACGGGCTGCATAGTTTATCCTGTACTTGTAAATACCAGTAATCCGCCTGCTTCACCTTGGCAAGATAATGCATTGACCCGACAGATTCCTGAGCCCTGCCTTCAATGAAATCCGCAACAGATTCAGGCACATTGTTCATTATGAGGAAATTGTAGAACCACTTGCGAAGGTACTTCGGTGAAAGACCTGATTGATGTTTTATGGCCATTACTACCTTTTGGGAAGAGTGCATCTTGTGAAGCGATAAAGCAAACTCCTCAGGCATGTAAACGTATGATAGTCTTTTCTGGCCTCGATTGTAGGATAAGGGATATCTGGCCATGTCACCATTGACAATCAGTTTATCCCTGTCTAATTGAGACTGTGTGAAAATTATTGGAAAACCCCCACCGAATAATATATCGCAAGTGTAATGCGTGAATGTCCTGGAGACAGGGGTTAGTTTTTCAGATTATTGCCCCTGAGGTTTCAATTTTCCTGCTATTCATGCCGGGATATGTTCAAAAAGTGTCATATTCCGGACATTCTTTGGTCTATCTGCCCTATTCTCACCTGATCTTATATTGATCACCCGCTTCATGTTGTAGGCAAGGGCTATCAATCCAAATTCACCCTTCACCTTCTTCTTTCCCTTCAGCAACGTATAGCTGGAGTTGATCGCCCGTTTCATGGTTCCGAACGGATGCTCCACCATGGACTTCCGCTTCTTCATCTTCTCATGGCCAAGAAGGGCCATTCTTTTTCTGTGATCATCAACGAGTCACTGGTTTACCCATCTGTGGATCCATCTGTCCCTCTTCGAAGAGGTGCATTTCGACCTGAGAAGACAGGACGCACAGGCTTCAGTGGAGTATATGCGGAAAACAGTCCCCATGATCGTCTTCTGGTTCCTGAGATAAGCCATGGTCTCTCCCTGCGG
>JAMDDH010000063.1 GCA_023488885.1 Thermoplasmatota archaeon
TGAGCTAAACTGAGTCAAGTCCCTGAACTCTTGTATTTGAGTGCCAGTATCTGTCCTCGCTGTATTGTCAGATTGCATCCTTGAATGCTTATGCGTGTTTGCGAAAAGGCAGAGAAGGTGGGTTTCGTCCCGGTCTTTAGGACAAGTTCATAAAGAGGGTGGTATTAATCACCTGACAGCAGAAGGCTGACCTGAGAATTTACATGCGTGTTTAACTTCGATCTTTCTTATTTTTATCAGTTGAGAAGGGTTATTCGTGGAAATGGGAAAATACGGTATGCGGAGGGCCGTGTTCGATTAATGTTTTAATCGAATCTCCTATTAAAGGATAGACAGTAAGTTGTTCAATAAAGTAAGTGGATGCCAAAAGCTGCAATGTCCATTTAAGCGTTCGCGACCTGGACTAAAATAGCTGTTTGACGAGATTGCATAAACACTCTTTACAATTACCTCCGTTGTGTAGGTTCAGAATTGAGGTAACACTAATAAGAGGAATCTATCAGAACGAGAAGAAACGACAACAAAACCTCGCCCTAGGCTAGACACTTTTCTACTTCAGACGCTCTGACATTTCCTTGGATCTAACATGGCTAACATTCTGGTGAACTTCTGGAAATCTCTCGTCATTTGAGACTAAGAAGTCCGCGCGTAGTTGGACAGCAGTCGCGAGTACCATTGCATCTGGAAGTTTCAATCGTGTATTTGCCCTTATAATGGCTGAAGAGACTGCAATATCTAACGACAAAGGCACAACTCTGAAATTTTCATTCGTTAGGATTGCCGATAAGAATCCACTGGCATCTTTATCTCTCTTATCAACATAGAATCCCGTTAGAACTTCTGAGATCACTAGCGTTGGTATGATCCCCTCAAGAACTCCGCTTTCAATTGCCAGCAATACTTCTCTTGAATGTTTGTAATACAGTGTTTCTTTGTTAAGAACATTAAGGAAAACGTTGGTATCTACACAAACTCTAATCCCATTCATCTCTGATGTTTTTCAACGCCTTTGTTGCTTTCTCGCTAAGTGGAGAAGTACTTTCTAAAAGTGAGACTAAGCTCTTTTCCTCTGCTTTCTTGATTACGATTTCACCGTCTTTTCGCTCAAAGATTATTCGATCTCCACTTGAGATTCCCAAGGATTTCCTAATTTCCGCGGGAATCGTTATTTGGCCCTTTGATGTTATTTTGCCTAGATCTAATATCATATTCCTACGCGTAAGTAATCTATTCCTTACATTTAAGCCTTACCAACCATTTAGAAGGAATAAGGGATAAGAAAGCATCCTCCATCTTAAATTTCATCGTTTTTCATATTATGCATTTCACAAAATGCTGAGGACCCTGTTCGATTAATGTTCTAATCGAGTACACAGAAATTTCAAATTCAGGGTGGAGGGAGGTGTCTGCACCGAGAGACTGTCCTGGCTACAACCGTGATACCAATACAATACTAGCTATCGTCAGTCTGGGGCTATACATCATGTTTTAGAGTTCCCACATAAATCCTGGTCTCGTACTCGAGGTCAACGAAGCCATTTTCCTGATATTTATTAAAGGCCCCTTTAAGTGAATTCAAGAGTTCCTTGTAATCTGGATCCTCAGGTTCAATGGCGTAAGAAGCTGAAAAATGCCTACCTTTCACTCCATCAAGAGCGAGCTTCTGAAGATTACTTAAGGTGAAAAGCAGAAAATGACCGTCTAAGAACTCCTCGATAATTTCTTCACCAACTGACAGGCTGCCCGTGCCATGATACTTCGGACTGAATTTCATGATTATATTTTCATAAACCTCGTTAAAACTGTCATGTTTAGATGTCCTGTTATTCCAGAGTAAGACAACCTTGCCCCCTGGTCTCAGTATCCTTTTAAATTCTCTCTTGGAGAGTTCAGGATCAAACCAATGGAAGGACTGAGCTGCTACGACAAAATCCACCGACTTATCTGGGAGATGTGTGTTCTCTGCGCTGCCATCAATCAATCTGTAATTGTTAAAGGAGGAGAGAAAATCCTTAGCCTTGTCTCTCATGTCACTATTGGGTTCAACGCAATACACAAAATTGCCATGCATCAAGAACAGTTTAGAAAGAATGCCAGTTCCCGATCCAATGTCTGCTACAACGGAGTCTTGGTTTAGTCCTGCATTTTCCCTCAAGGTTGAAATTACTTCGTCCGGGTAACTAGGACGGAATTTCGAATAAATTTCCGATTTCCCATCGAAAAGCCTGCCTCTGTGCACTAAGACTAAAATCTGGAAGCATACTTAATCCTTTGTCCAACTCAAGATAGATGGCGTAGTGAAATTGTTGTAAATTCGAAAATGTCGTGTAGGATCCTAACAGACCTCCTTGCCCAGATATCTTTTTCCAATGAACCGCTCCCCATCCATGTCCATAGCAGTCTGTTGCAGAGCCTATGCACTTAACCTTTCCAAGTTTACGGGCAATGGACTTAATCTCTTTTTTGCAGTAATCGACAATGGTTACTCGTGGAAGTTAGGGAAATACGTAATGCGGAGGGCCGGATTCGAACCGGCGGACCCCTTCGGGAATGGACCCTGAATCCATCGCCTTTAACCTAGCTCGACAACCTCCGCTTATGCTTCGAGCTTTCCTGTATGACAAGTATTGATTTTAAGGATTTCTCAAGAATCTAAAAGTACGTATTCCCTAATCAGTAGTTCGGGTGCACATCAAATACTCACACAGACTGCCTGGGGGCGGATATTCTTAATTTTACAGTATGATTGTGTACATCCTTCAAAATTGCCGGATATCGATCACCGTAATTATCCTTAATGAATCTCACGGATGAATCCAGAGAAATTCTATGTCCGGGACTCACTATTTCCCTTTTGTTGACGATATATCCGGATCTCTCTCCATTGTTGTATATCCAGTTCCCTTCAGTTCTTCCAAGCAGTATGGATTTTGAGATACCAATTGTCGGCGTATCCATGACCACTCCGACAAAAGATGCCAGACCAACGTGCCTTGGATGCAGATAACCGTTTGCGTCGATCAGTAAAAGTCCATCGAAACCTGAAGCCAGTGCCTGAATGAAATTAAACTCGCGGTAAGCGAGATAGCCCGGTATGTATGGAAACTTCACTCCCTGAACCACCGTGCGATACTCATATCCTGAATCCTTCTGTATTGCCATAACGCCATATCCGCACCTATCATCATACGATACATCAATTGCGGCGACTGATTCAGTACTGAAATCATCATCCAGAGATACTTTATCCGAAAGCCTGGACTGTTCTTCCCTCATGGCATGAAGGGGATATTCCGTTTCAAAATCATCGAAGAAATGTTTTTCAAAATCCTGAATCTTTCCGTTAACCAGAGTGATTCCTTCAGAATTGAGTTTCCTTACTCTCTCCTCTGACTTGGACTCGTGTGAGTATTTTCCAACATACCCATCTGATTTCACAACCCTGTAATTGGGAATCTGTTCGGTATCCTGGCTGATGGACAGCATGTATCCGCATGCTCTTGCTGCAATAATATCTCCAAGGGCTTTTGCGAGAGCACCATAAGTAGTGACCTTACCTTCAGGAATCTGTCGAACAAGACCGTAAAAATACGAATAAAGATCGTAGTTCATAAGCTCTGTGAGGTTTTTATAGTCTGGAGCCGTGAGTACACCCCCATTATAATGTATCTGTCAGTTATTGATACAAACAACCATATTAAATTAAGTTGGAATCCAGGAGAGGATGTTCGAAAGATCCTTTGAGCGTATTGGAAGATTCTCAGAGCATAACAGTGGTAAAGTCATCATTTTCTGGATTGTGCTCCTGATCCTCCTTGCGCCTTTTTCAACACTTTTGTTTTCTGAAACTTCGTACGACATAGGCAGCAGTATCGTGCCACAGAATTCTATGTCCAGTAAAGCCAGTGCCCTGCAAAATCAGTACTTCAGTAACTCCAACCCTTCTGGCGGTGATCCATCATTATTGATTGTAACTACAGGAACCTCCGTAAATAACCAGTCTTCCTTTGGCAAACTCATTTCGGCGCAAAATCAAGTTACAAATTATCTTAATTCCAATGGCGTTAAAGGAACTTTCACGTCAGTGGTCAATGTTGAGAACAGTACACTATCGGGCGTGGGTCTTCTTGCCTTGAAATTAATCAATGGGACATATCCGCTTATATCAGAGGTTAATTCCCAGGAAACCCTCCTGAATCAAAGTATAAATTCAACTCTGAACATGGTGTACGGGATTCCTGCATATTATATCAAAAATTATACCAGTAATGGATTTAATGGGTCTGGTGCGTACAATAATACTACGGAATTTTTGCACAAGTCTTCTGCGAATCCCCAAATTTCCATACTCTACCTTAATTCGTTTACCAAATATGAAAACGTCACGCTTTCCACTACACCTAATCCACATAATACCACCATCAATTATGCCATAATTAATGCCACTGGCAACAATTCCTCGCCGTTTAAGAATCTCTCATCAATGCAATCATTAGGTGGCCCGCAGATTCTCGCCATCTCCCAGTCGATTAGCTCGAATTTCACTTATTTGGAATACCTGACCCATATTAGCGCTTCAAATTATGATACATTCGTATACAATTTCGAGGTACCTTTTATTTCCAGCCAGCTTGGCCATAATACGACGCTGACGGGATTCCTAGCCAATTATCTTGGAATAACTCCCACTACACTCGTATCTGATGTTTTCAGTCTCCACGACTATGCAACACCGCAGGAGATCAAACAGTTAACAGACATGATCGTGTCCCATGGAGTAATTCAGTATTTCTACGGCAGTCCACTTATTTCCATTAATAACAACACGATACTCAGCTTTGTATCTCTCTTGAGTAATACAAGTAGTGTCGACAAGAGCACGTACCTGACACTTTACAACGGTGATTTTTCGAACTATCCGGCAGTTCCACAGCCCTATGTGTTTCATCAGTTTGTAGGGTATGACAACACAACAGTAATAACGATACTCAATACTCCGAGTAATCTCTCAAAGGACACTGTACTTGGAATAGAGTCCATTTACTCAAACCTGACATCGGGCCTGACATCGAGCCACTACTATATTGCTGGTTCATCTGCCCTGGGAAACCAGATCGCGTCGGAAACACTTGATGGAATGGTCAGGGCACTGACCATCGGCATTGTTCTTTCCGTGATAATAGTTGGGATATTCTTCAGATCCCCATTGGCCGCTTTCCTCCCTCTATTGATTTTCAGTATATCTGCAGTGATTTCCCTTTCCGTAAACGCACTTATTTACAAATATATAATTCACGGCTCAATTTCTTTCATAACACCAACGCTCCTCCTGATATTGCTGCTCGGTCTTTCAAGCGATTATGTAGTTTATATAATGTCCAGATACAAAAGAGAATTGCTGAACAATAATCCTGATGCAATTGCTGTCTCATCAAAATGGGCAGGGCACGCCGTATTTACTTCCGGCATAACGGTAAGTCTGTCGTACGTAGTACTCTGGATATCAAATGTGCCGATCTTCAGCGATTCCGGCATTACAAACGCAGTCGGAGCATTCATAACAATACTGGTGGCGAACACTCTCCTGATCGCCATTATGAGCAAGACAAAAGAGAGAATTTTTCGGTTGAACAAGGCGACTTCAGCAAGGCGTATACCTGGAGAAAGGGGGATGGACAGTGTGGCTAAATTTGTCATAAAGAATCGCGGCAAAATCGTCATTATTTTTGTGGTATCTGCACTGCTGTCCGGATATCTATATATGGTTACTCCTACAAACATGGACTTCTTTGACCTGGTTCCACCCAGCGGAGGTATTCAGGCCATTAAAGTTGTGAACAGCAGTTTCAATGGCGATGTCTTTGACAGGGGATACATAATCATGCAGTTTAGCAGCCCAATCGTGCAGAATTCGACCTACAACGCTACTGAAATGAATATGGTGACCTCCGTGGAGAAGGCACTGCTTAACAACTCTGAGGTAACACAGGTATACGGACCGACTTTTCCATACGGCACGTATAATGCGTACAACCTGAGTTCTATTCCATATAGATACCACAATGAATATCGTTCTCAGATCAACAGCTATATCGGAAGCGACAGTCATTATGTGATAATTGATTTCCAGTTGCATACACTTGCCTGGCTAGCCCCTCCTTCCAATTTTGTGAATAACCTTCAGAAGATTTTACCGTCTGCCTCCGGCGTTTCTTATCATATCTACATCGGTGGTTTAACCGAATCATTGAACAATTCCTATTCGTACACGCTCCAGAGTTTTGTAAAAATGGTTCCAGTGCTCTGCATTGCTATATTTGTGGTGCTTTTTATCCAACTGGGATCCGTATTCACTCCAGTAAGGCTGATAATAATGGTGCTTGCTTCGGTAGCAATTTCATTATCGCTCTCTTACATTTTACTCTACTATATTTTTGGTATGCCCATAATAATATTCCTGCCTATGTTTACTGTCATCACGCTTCTGGCCGTTGGGCTGGACTATGACATATTCATGGTGGCCAGGGTGAGGGAAGAAGTGTCGAAGGGGAGAAGCGACCGTGAGGGAATCCATACAAGCATTAAGGAGAACGGCGGCGTCATCATCACTCTGGGTTCACTACTCTTTGCAACTTTCGGTTCACTTGCCTTCAGTGGGATAGGCATCATGGAGGAAATTGGCGTAGGACTGGCACTGGGAGTGCTCATTGATACATTCATAAGCTGGCCCTTTTTTGTGCCCTCAATTATGCTGTATCTGGAAAAGTTCAACTGGTGGCCTTCGAGATTTAAGCACGATACATACGATGCCGTGAAGTGACCTGACATTGAACTTAATGAGCATTGCCGGTCACTCCCCTTATTTTTGTGCTGGAAAGCTGAAAAATTTTGGTACGATACAATTCTGTAAGTAACAGGTTAGTGTTATGAAGCTGAATCCGCAGTTTTCACTGATCTTTCCACTCTCTCTTCCATCTTTTTCTTTCGCTTCCTGTCCATCCATTTCTTTATTTCGACCGGCCCGTCCGCCATTATGTTGCTCTTCCTGATCCTGGAGGTATACGAAACGGAAGCAAGGGTTTCGTATACCCTGTCTCCGCTTTCCGATCTTGTTCCACCATTTGTCTTCCTGTATATCACCGATGGCCTGAGTGCCCTTTCCGCCCTGTTGTTTGTCGACTCAACCTGCGGATCCGTGACGAATTTGAAGATCCACTCCTTCCTCCGTTTGAGGAGATTTTCTGCGAAATCCCTGCATTTCTTATGTTCGTAATCGGAATCCAGAAAGAACACGAGCTTTCGATGAAGCCTCTCAACGTCCTCCATGGTTCCATGGCCCCTGAGCGATTTTGCCTCGTCGTATACATTTTTCAGGGACCTGAGGATCCTGCCCCCTTCGTTGCCGTAGAACTTCTCAAGCTCCTTTGCATCACCCTTGATGTGGGATTCACAGTACTGCTGATCGTTTCCGGTCTTCTTTGCGAGGGTTTCGAATGCACTGTGGCGATCATGGATATCGGTACCATTGTGCTTTCCCAGCACTGCAAGCGGCACATCATGTCCGTTGGATCTGGATATCCTGAATATTGCCTCTCCCCTTGTCACGAAGGTCCAGAGGTTCTCGTTCCTCCCGTCATTCCGCCATGAGGTGGAATCCATGTGCCGGTATGGGGAATCCCTGATGGTTTTCACAAGATCATCATACCTGTCCCCGAATCCTTCTGTGAGCGATTTCAGTATGTTGAACACCTCGCCCTCCGACACCGTGATACCAAACAGGCCCCTCATTGCACTGGAAACGTTCTCCTCGCTCATCCTCATCCCTATCTTGAGGTAAGCGACGGCAAGCATTGCCCTCAGGGAAAGACGGGCATTGGGAAGTGCATCCCCGATCTGCGGTTCCACCATGATCCTGCACTGTTTACAGTATCTCCTTTCGATCCTGTATTTTGTCACAATGGTTTTCGGTATGGGTATGTCCTCTATTATCCGTTCACGGATCTCCTGAACCCTGCTGAGCTTCGATGAGCAGACAGGGCATCTGTGTATGGAAACCTTTTCCACCCGATCCACGTGATCAGGGGATCTGCGGAAGAATCCCCTGTGGCCCTTCTTCTGTCCGGGTTTCTTTTTTTCCGCGGGTTGCGGGGGAATCTCAGGTTTGATCTCGTAGGATTTGCCGTTCTTCTCGCCGATATTGGAGGGGTGCCGTTTTTTGTATTCATCAAGCTCTTTCTCAAGGTCATCTATCTTTTTGTCTTTCCACTTGCCTGCTTTCCTGAGGGCATCGATGATTCTCTGGTCTCTCGGTGTTTCCGCAAGAAGATTAATCATGTTATTAATATAAAGCAACCGTTATATATGGATCTTCCGGTTCCGCACAATATGGCTTCCGGAAACGATTTAACTTCAGAACACTAACCTGTTACCCTGTGGTGCATTCTTGATATCCTCTCGTGAATTACCTTTTCTCTTGACATTGAGAACAGCACCCTGCTCGCATTTGTTCCAAGAGACACCGTTGCAGTGAAGTATGAGTTTGCGACAATTATGATA
>JAMDDH010000016.1 GCA_023488885.1 Thermoplasmatota archaeon
CACAGGCAAGATCAATTCCATGTGAGGTGAAACAGAGAAGGAGGAATAACCGATCTCTCCAGGTTAACAGGAAGGGATTCAGGCCGTCAATAAGAAGGAGAAGATACGGATTCCAGCCAGGAGACACCGTTGCAAACAAAGGGAGAAAATTGAAGATAGCAGGTTCCTTTAATTACGGAAAATACCTGTGGACAGATCAGGATGGAATGAACTCGGCACTTAAACGGAGATACATTAAGGCGGCAGATACAAGACTTGTCAGGTTCGGGAGAGGATTATCCTTTGAATGATCAACGAGGGAGTGACAAGGTCATAGTCAGGAAAAATTTTTAGAAATCATACTTTTTCTTCTTTTTTCCGAATATCTTCATTGCCAGAGCCACGTAAAATATTATTCCTCCCACGAGGACAATATTCGCACCAAGATACACGGGGTCGCCATAACTGATCTTGACTACCTGGCTTTCATATATCTGATCGTTGGAAAGCCTGAGAATGACCGTGACGTAATATGTCTGTCCCGGGGTCAGTCCAGTCAGCAATGCGGTTGTAGTATTCTGTGACGTGTAACTGTACACCTTTGGATTGAAGAAATCCGGATTGTTCGAGACATAAACACTGTAGCTGTAGAAATTGCCTCCAGAGTACTGTGTCCAGGAAAGATAACCAAAATAGAATAGCAGAGGAAAATACCTTGATATCCCAATCAGGTTGGTGGTGTTTATTGCGACTCTGGCTGGCTTTAGCAGGATATCCAGAGTAGAGTTTTTGGACAGGTTCACTTCACTGTTATACGCATTATAAAGGGTTGCGTTTGCGGTTACGTTATACCCACCCTTCTCAGAGTAGATGATGTAATATCCGCTTGAGTTTGTGAATGAGTAAGTGCCGTTTCCATTTGATACATTGGTACCCGGGATTTCAAATGAGTAGAGTGCGTCGCTAACCTTGCCCGAGATCGAAACCTCGGACGGAGAAGCCGGTGCGAGCTCTATCTGATAGGAAATTCCCGTCCCGGGATACACGGTCAGGGTTTCATTGAAATCCCTGTACCCCCTGGAACTTATCGAGACATTGAGATTATCTGACGGCATGACCATTGCGTAATGCCATCCCCCTGCCTGTGCAATAATGCCATTGTTTATGTTTACGCTAGAACTGCTGGGAAAAACAAAGAATGAAACATTTACTGGATTTGGTATCAGGTTAATAGTTAAGTTGCCGGCGCTGACATTAACCTGCTGATCCCGGAAGCCCTGGGACATGACAAGTATGCTATTTGTATTATTGAGAATTGGCAATATAACGCTCTGTTGCTGGGACCTGAACGTGTTCAGCCAGTTTACCAAAATTTCTGAGTCAACTGTTTTGTAGAAGCTGAGCCCCGTGTTTAGCGAAAGATTCAGGTCTCTCACGCCAGGAATATATATCACTCTGCTGACAGTTAAGCCAGAAATACTGGCAGTTACATTATAATATCCATTCGAAGTGAAGGTCTTGCTGTTTCCAGTTAGTGGTACACCTTCAACTGCCCAAGCCGCCTGTTTACCATTTGAGATAGAAAATGCTGCATTTATGGGATTCTGAAAAGTTTCGTTGAAGAGGATCAGCGGTTTGGCAGGAGCCGAGCCATTAATATACCTCTGTGAAGTGTATTGCCCCGTGTAGAAACTGAGATTTCCGTTATTGAATTTGCTGTCTATGGTACTGTATCTGTACGCTCCAAGGTGCGAATACGGTACATACAGGATGCTGCCCACGCCTTCTGCTGTCCCGTTGGTGTAAAGTGATATCCGAGAAAAGTTTCCTGTTCCTATTACAGTGGAGTTAGTGAGTGATCCTGTCTGCTGGACTCCGGCATACGGGGAAGCAGAACCCCCAAAACCCAGCAGGACATGATATGAATAGTGGAAGGATCCTGATGAAATTGTGATGTTGTTTCCGTTACTGTAGTTGAACGAAAAGTCAAGTGAAAGAACGCCGTTGGAAGGCGCCACAGGAGAAGTGTAATTCCTCTCGAGTCTATTGTCTCCCTGCCTGGTATAGAATGAGAGGTTCTGGCTGCTGTTCGTAACAGAAACACCGAATCTCATGAAGTTGTGTGAATTACTGTACAGACCAATGTAATACGTGGTAGTGCCGTTCGATTCAATCCGTCCTGGCTGGAGATTCACGTTAAGATGCGCGCTCATACCTGTCGCATTATAGTTGGTTGAACCATTCATCAACGCAAATCCGCCATAACCTCTGATTAGATCTCGAGAATAATTAACGAGGCTGGAAACATTAGGTGTTCCAAGTCCGGTAACCGGATTCCATCCGGGCCCTGCGTGGTAATATCCATTTGTGCCAGTGAGAATCTGTGTGAACGTTGAGTTATAATATTTTGATCCGGACAGTTGGTATAGCAATGGATTAATCATTCCAAAATTCGTTCCAGATTTTTCCTTGATCAATGCAGCAACATCGGCCCATATTGGCGTGGCTATGCTGGTTCCACCAACCTTGTACTGTGCGCCTCCAGATATTACCAGCATTCCGGTATACTGATCGGCAACCATGGAAACGTCCGGAACGCCTCTCTGCGCACTACTGAATCCAGGGGCGGACTGCCAGTATGGCGCATGGAAATATCCGCTGTATCCTCCACCACTTCCATAATTCTCTCCACTAAAATTCCCGCCCCACGCAGATTGCCTCAACTGTCCGTTGCTGAAATACAGGGAGGTTCCGCCAACACCCGTGACGTACGGATTTGAAGCTGGGAAATTAACCGTCAGGCTCTTGGTGCCATCATGAGCTCCGCTGTCACCAGATGCTGCGAATACTGTTATGTTCTTTAGGGAAGCCTCTCTATAAATCTCAGAATATGTTGAAATTCCGTAGGTACCTAACTGGCTTTCCGGGCTTCCCCAGCTCAGGGAAATTATGTTTCCCACATTGTTGTTGACGGCATAGCTCACAACCTTCTGCAAGTCGGAAGTCAGAGCAGTAGGTGAGATAAGGAGAACAATTTTTGCTTCCGGAGCCAGGGCATGTGCCCACTCAACATCGGTCGAAGTCTCTATTGCCCATGTCAGGTTATCACTGCTAGGTCTTCCTACTGGATATTCCACGGACAGATTAACTGCCGGCAGACCGGAAACAGCATCGAACGCCTTGAGATCATATGCGATGTTTGGATCACCATAGGCGTCTACAATCACTATTGTTTGGCCTTTACCATTGATGCCATGTGAGAGTGCCCATGTAAAATTATATGCCGTTGAGATCTGGGAAGGAACATAGGCAAATGGAACTCCCTGTGATGGTGTGTAGTTTAAAAACTGGACTGAAGGAAACGTCACCAGATTTCCGCCGGTCTCAAAGTACCTGATCCCGGAAATGTTCGTCAGGAGGTTCATTTGCAGGATAACTTTTTTTGCCATATTTCCCGGTACCGTAAAAGTCCAGATGGAACCCGTATTATGCCAGGAAATGCCCAAATTCTC
Organism: Thermoplasmatota archaeon; assembly: GCA_023488885.1. Lineage (GTDB taxonomy): Archaea > Thermoplasmatota > Thermoplasmata > Thermoplasmatales > Thermoplasmataceae > JAJZOM01. The sequence goes on from JAMDDH010000016.1 coordinate 3,492, forward strand.
AAGTGTGTATTCCAGAAGAGGTGAAGATGAACTCTGCGGATTCGAGTATACAGTAAAATGAGCAAGATTTCCCGTAGTAAGGTTGTTAATGCCCGGAATAACCACTACCTTCGTTCCGGATGCGCTGTTCATGTTTTCCGTAAGAAATGACACTGACGAGAATAGGATAAATGAGGTAATTGCCAATGTTATTATTTTTCCCTTAAGCATCGCGCCAGACTTATAGTAAATGCTATTAATATATTATGCGATGAAGAGCTATTGGCAGAAGCAGATCAATCCGAGATCAAATTGAAGAATATGTTTCAGCAGTATTATCGGACATGGGAAGCAGGAGATGTTGACTTAATATCATCCCGCGAGATTGGTTTCATACCATTTTTTGGCTCAATGATCAGACACAGGGCTGTCCTCAACCTCAACTCGTTATCTATTTTTGCCAGAAAAAACGTTCCCAGGCATATGTATTATTCTTCTGCTTATTACCGGAGGCCAGAAGAGAAAGTTATGCTGGAGAAGCAATGGATGGGTGCCGAATTGATCTTTGACCTTGATGCGGATCACCTGGCAGGTGCGGACAAGATGACCTATTCCCAGATACTGGAGGAAGTAAAGAGGCATACGGAGAGGCTGGTCTTCAAATTTCTGATGGATGATCTGGGTTTCCAGGAGAAGGACCTCAAGTTATTCTTCTCAGGCGGAAGAGGTTACCATGTTCATGTGGTTGAGGATTCCGTTTATCCGTTAAGCTCGGATTCACGAAGGGAAATTGCGAATTATATCCGTGGAGAAGGCTTCAATCCGATTGACGTAAAAAGATCAATGCAGGAAACTTCAGACAGGCTCGACGGCTGGAAACTCTTAATTGATAGGGAAATAATGAATTTCTACAGGAATCTTGAGCAGGATAGCGATAAAATGGAGGAACTGCACAAGGTGCTTGGCAACTCGAGAACCCTCAGTGCATACATGAACAACCTGAAAAAGAGTACCAACATGCCTGATGGTCTCAGGAAAATTGACCTATTTTCTAAACCAGGAAGCCTGAAATACCGTCATATGGATCAAAACGATGACAAGGTTTTACTGTATGTGCTGCAGCGGGTGAAAACAGAGAATCAGTGTGAAATAGATGAACCTGTCACTACCGACACACACAGACTGATCCGGATGCCTAACAGCCTGCATGGGAAGACAGGTTTGAGAGTAAAATCCATAAACATTAACGATTTCAAGGACTTCGACCCACTTAAGGAAACAACTGTTCCACAATTTTCTGCAACCGAAATTCCGGTCAACCTCCTGAGGGATTATTCCATAAAGCTTGGTGGAAACTCTTATAATCTGGAAATGGGGGAAACAACAATTCCTGGGGATGTCGCAGTTTTTCTGGTAGCTGGAAAGATAGCTAAATTTATATAATTATCAATTAGAAGTAATTATCATAAAGTTATTATATCTCGAACACATCTATATTATGGTGATTATTTGGAACTAAAAAATAGCAAGACACTAGAAAACCTGAAAGCAGGATTCGCAGGTGAATCCCAGGCAAACAGAAGATATCTATATTTCGCCCAGAAGGCAGACGAAGAAGGATTTCAGGAAGTGGCGTCCATTTTCAGATCTACTGCAGACGGTGAAACTGCCCATGCGTTCGGCCATCTCAAATATCTGGCACAGGTTGGAGACCCCGTGACGGGCGAGCCAATCGGAACCACAGATCTGAATCTCAAATCAGCAATCGCAGGGGAGACTTACGAGTATACACAGATGTATCCCGGGTTCGCCAAGACAGCCAGAGAGGAACAGTTTGATGATGTGGCACACTGGTTCGAGATACTTTCCAAAGCTGAGAAATCACACGCGAAGAAATACGAAGACACACTGGCAAAGCTGGGCAAATAAGCTGATTTTATGAACCCAATAACCGTACAGGAGGTCTCACCTCCCAATATTTATAAATCAAAACGCGACGAAGAAACAAAAAAAATCATCGCATTAAAGAAGAAGAGAAGAGTGGCAACCAGGACTTTCAGTTTCCTATTTGAAAACAGGGATACTGTACTTAACCAGATAAACGAAATGGTGTTCATAGAAAACGTTCAGGATCAGGAAGAAATAAAAAGACTGGTCAGGGTTTACAACGATCAGGTACCCGCACGGGGAGAATTAAGCGTGTCCATGTTCATCGAATTTGAGGACCAGCAACAGATGGTGCGCGAAATACCCAGACTTGCAGGGATTGAAAAATCAGTTTATATCACATTTGACGGAAACGAAATAAAAGCTAAACCCGAAGAAGGCCGATCCACGGAAGTGCTGGAATCAACGCTTCAATATCTTAAATTCAATTTCTCAAAAGAAGACCTGAGCAAATTTGCGAATGCAAAAAATGTGTACATAGAAACCAGGAAAGGGGACTATTCCGAGACCGTAAAGTTGCAGGCTGATTTACTCGAAGATCTCAAAAGAGAACTTGTCGCCTAAGGTTATGATTTCTATTAACCATGTTAATATTCACCTTTGGAAGTTATCATCTGTCTGACGCTTAAACTCCGTGGCTCCAACCCAAGAGCCTCTATCCCGTCCCCTTTCGGTTCAGAGATTGCGTTCAACCAAGCATGACCTGTTTTGCATGTGTTTTACGGCAGGTCGCCAACACCATACACGCATCAGAACTTCCCTTGCGGGGAAGACCTCATCTTCGTTCACAGCCTTCATGCATCCTTGTCCGATGGACTTATGCAGTTATGCAGAAAAGATCGCAAAAATCCATGATTTCAGCGAATATAAGGATTCGATCTGCCGCAGCAGTGCGTGGAATGATAATATCATCGGGAATCGTGGTTGATATCGTTAACAAAAAACTTGACAATAGACAATTTATTTATTTCCGCCTCAATTATGATTTATGATTGAGGCAAATCTTACACCAGAAGAGCTTGACATTCTGCAGTATGTGCGCGAATTTGCGCAGAGGGAAGTCAAACCTCTCGCCAGGGAGATTGACCGGAAAAAAGAGGTTCCGGAAAAGCTAATTAATCGAATGAATGAAATGGGGCTTTTTGCGAGCTATATTCCCAAGGAATACGGCGGGGCAGGCCTGAGTTTCAGTTTTCTTGCAAGAGTGATCGAAGAATTGTCAAGGGCATGTGCCAGTACTGCGCTGGTACTAGACGGTGCCCTGACGTTATTTGCCGATCCCCTTATAATGTTCGGAAGCGAGAAATTAAAGCAGAAATACCTCACACGGGTGGCTAAAGGGGCTATTGGCGGCCTGGCACTTACTGAAACAGGGGCCGGCAGTGATGCGGCAGCGATCAGGACTTCAGCTAGGAAAGAGGGTGATCATTACATTATCAATGGAAGCAAGATATTCATATCAAATGGCAGAATTGCAAAATTCTTCGTTGTAGACGCAGTAACAGACTCCTCAAAGGGTCATAGGGGCATATCCACATTTGTTGTGGACGCTGATTCTCCCGGATTCAGAATAAGCAAGGATCTGGATAAGCTCGGTATAAGGGGAAGCAGTACGGTGGAACTCGAGTTTCATGACGTTAAAGTACCCTTGGAAAATCTCGTTGGGGAAGAAAACAAAGGGTTTAAAGTGGTCATGGAAACACTCGATTCCGGGCGAATTGGGATTGCTGCACAAGCTGTTGGAATTGCTGAATCTGCACTTGAAGAAGCAATCGATTACGTCAAGCAGAGGAAGCAGTTCGGAACGGAGCTTTCCAATTTTCAGGGTCTTCAGTTCATGCTTGCTGACATGGCTACAGACCTTGACGCAGCGAAGCTTCTTACCTACAAAGCTGCAGAAATGTGGGATAAACATGAAAACGCAGTAAAAATATCCTCACAGGCAAAACTGTTCGCATCCGACGCTGCAATGAGAATAACAACGGAATGTCTCCAGCTTTTCGGCGGTTATGGATACACGACTGATTTTGATGCAGAACGACACATGAGAGATGCCAAGATCACCCAGATATATGAGGGTACGAATCAAATACAGCGCGTCATAATCTCAAAGGAGCTTTTACGATAAACTGTGAGATATTGATAGGCTGCTCCGGACGGTATTATACTGCGGCTACATAAGAACGACTATAACGGACGTGGAGTATCCCGTGCATGCAGGAGTCAATGCCATATCACTGGGCAGACGGCAAAATTATTGAGGGGGAAAGACCAGGAAGAAGAGTGATATCCTAAATGCTCTTGAATCAGTTGCATGTACCTTCTATGGAATTCAGGATTGACCGGCGTCATGGGAATTATAATTGATGAAAGGCAGGAGTCTCTATATTAAGTTATTATATGTTTCTCAAATATATGTGCGTCAGAGAGTGTGTCAGGATTGAGTAAAATTGTTGAAGGATCTGGATTAAAATTCCGGTATAAGGAAACAGACTTCGAGGGAATAATGGTAAGTCTGAGTGGAAACACTTACAACATAAAACTCAAAAATGGCTACAATTTCTCCATACCCGCAGAATCTCTGGAGATTGTGGAAATTTTTCCCCCAAGAGCAGCTGAGGTATCAGAGGTAGACACTCCAGTACCCGCCGGGAAACATAAAGTATCCATAATCGGAACCGGGGGGACTATTGCCAGCAGAGTTGATTATATTACGGGTGCAGTGAAGCCGGTATTGAACCCGGGTTTCCTGAGAGACAATGTTTCCAGTATTTCAGAGTTTGACATGGACCTGAATCTTATGGAACCCATGCTCAGCGAGAATCTGACTCCGGACGATTGGATTCGCATAGCGAGATTGGCCAAAACCGGTCTCGACAAGAATCGCGGCACCATCATACTTCACGGAACGGATACAATGAGCTATACTGCAAGTGCACTCTCATTCATGTTCCCATCCCTCAGCGGCCCTATAATATTTGCAGGTTCACAGAGGAGTTCTGACAGACCAAGCAGTGACGCTTTTCTAAACCTTGAAGGTGCGCTCGAGTTCAGTAAGACCAATCTTGGAGAGGTTACTCTGGCTATGCACGCCGGGTTATCGGACGACAGGGTCGCCCTGCACAGGGCGGTACGGTCCAGGAAGATGCACACAACAAGGCGTGACGCTTTCCGGACTATCGGGAGCGAGCCACTGGGTTACTATTTCCAAAAGAAGGCGCAACTCAAGGGGGACTATCGGGGGCGTGCCAAAGAGACGGTACTAATGGATCGCCTGGATTCAAGAGTTTCCATTGTATTTTTCCATCCCGCACTTGTTGCGTCTGACTTCGAAGCTATGGTACAGGGCAAGAAGGCAGTGGTCATAATGGGCACTGGCATGGGGCACACCGCATCCCGGTTATATGAATCAATCAAAGACACAATATCAAGTGGAACAAAGGTAATGATGACTTCTCAATGCATCTCGGGCAGTGTTAACTTGAAGGTTTATTCAACGGGGAGGGAACTCCTGTCGCTGGGCGTTATTCCTCTTGGCAACATGCTCCCGGAAGTCGCAATGGTGAAATCCATGTTCGTGCTTGCGAATTATCCCCACGAGGATTTTGAAAAGTACATTACCGAAAACATGAGGGGAGAAATAGTCAAAAATGAGCCGGTTTTCCAGGAGGTATCGTGATGTCATCCAAGGTAATGATAGGTCTTGAAATTCATATCCAGTTGAAGGGTGTAAAGCTGTTCTGTTCATGTTCAACTGAATCTAGAAATATCACTGATAGGAGTTTCACAAGATATTTGTATGTCAGGTCTGGTGAAACAGGTCACATTGATCCTGCCGCCCTTTACGAAAGGGAGAGAGATAGAACTTTTACCTACTTGCTGACTGACAACACCTGTCTTCTGGATGTTGACGAGGAACCACCTCACGAGATCAACAGGGAGGCCTTGCTAAGAGCCATTGCCACATCATTGGCGCTTAACTGCAAAGTCGTTGACCGCGTCTCATATATGCGTAAAATTGTCATAGATGGCTCAAACACCTCCGGATTCCAAAGAACTGCATTGATAGGGTTCAACGGCTGGGTTGAGACATCACGGGGTAAAGTCCATATTTCATCCCTGTGTCTGGAAGAGGACTCTGCACGTAAGATCAATGATGAAGGCGAAAATGTCACATATTCGCTTGACAGACTCGGAGTGCCTCTTCTGGAAATCGCCACCGAGCCAGATATAGTCGATGGAGATCACGCAGTTGAAACTGCTGAACTCATCGGAAAAAAACTTATCATGGCAGGATGGGCTCGCAGGGGTCCAGAGGCAATAAGGCAGGATGTCAATTTTTCTATGGGATTCGGTAGAGTGGAAATTAAAGGCGTTCCGAAATTATCGACAATAAGGAATTCACTGAAATATGAAGTTCAGAGACAGAAAAGTCTTGAGATACTTTCTGAAAAAATATCAGGCCAGTCTCTCGATCATTTAAAATTCAGAGAGGTAACCGGTATTTTTGAAAAGACTGAGTCCAAAGTTATAAAGAGGAATCTGGACAACGGATACCGTATTTACGGGACGATACTGCCAGCGCTTAAAGGTTTCCTGAAAAATGGAGATTTCAGGCTTGGAAAGGAACTGGCCGATGTGGCTAAACTCTATGGTTCCGGAGGAATAATGCATTCCGATGAACTCCCCGGTTACGGTGTGGAAGCAGAGTTAAAACCGTTAGTGGAAAAACTCAAACCAGGAGAATCTGACGGTTATGCCATATTAATCAGTGACCCGAAAAAGATTACTTTAATTGAGAAAGAGATGAAGATCAGGCTGAGGAGGATCGCTTCTCTTGATCTTTCCGAGACCAGAGTAATATCCGACGACGAAACGACACATTATCTTCGCCCTCTCCCCGGCGGGGAGAGGATGTACCCCGAGACAGATGTACCTATTATGCCGGTTTCACGTGAAATGCTTGAAGAAGCAGGAAAAATAATTCCCAAGACAGAAGATCAGATGATCGGCGACATAGTATCCAGGTTCGGCATTTCAAGACAGGATGCATTTGTGATAATGTCTGGCGGTCACCTGAATGAACTAGCTGAGGCATTTGAAATTTTAGGAAACAGCAGTCTGGCATCCAGACTCATAATCCAGATCATACCTGATATTCAGAAAAAAATCAAGGGAGAGATCGACTTCAGCGATATTGTGCCAATCCTGAAATTATCCCGCGAAAGAAACTGGGACAGGCAGATACTTGAAAAAGCTCTGGAAATGAGATTTTCAGCAAACATTTCACTTGAGGTGCTTGGAGAGAGTGACGAACTGAAACCTCTTGACGCTGAGGAGTTGAAGATTATGATTCTGGATATTATGAAACACGAGGATGTTTCCCCAAAAAATATAATCCCAAGATTGAGGGGCCGGACGTCACGCTTATTTGATCCTTCAAGAGCTCTGGAGATTTTGACCAGCCTGAAAAAAAGTAATCATATTTAAAATCAATGTATCTGAAAATAGTGTGTTTTTTGGGCTTTTTGACTATATCTAAACAATTATTAAATATCGTTGTAAGATACTGAAGCCATGTTGGACGGTTACATTCCGTTGCTAATCACCCTTGTGCTGATAATACTGGGTATGATTGCGACATTTTCCGTCTTGCCTTCAATCGGGGAGAGCCGCTACCGAAAGGACAGGAAGATAAGTTTCCGACCTCGTGACGTAATAGCTAATCTGCATCTGGAGAGGTCTCCTCCTGCCCAAAACGGGGCCTATCTGGAACCGTACGAATCGGGTGAAGTCGCAAAAGGTGAAATCGGGAAGTTTGTGACAGTTCAGTATTATGTTGTTATTCTTCTGTTCATATTATTTGACGTTGACATGGTCCTGCTGTTCCCGTGGGCAATGGATTTCGCAAAACTTGGCGTCATTCCTTTCATAGAGACCCTTGTTTTTCTTGCTATGCCACTATTTGTGGTATATTATGCATTTAAAGAAGGCTATATGAGGTGGCAGAGATGAAAACAGGTGATGGTGGGGTTCTGACAACAACCCTTGAAAAAGCTATGGAGTGGGGGAGAAGTAACTCCCTGTGGCCATTGACTTTTGGCCTGGCCTGCTGTGCCATAGAAATGATGGCAATCCAGGCATCAGATCTTGATATCTCAAGATTCGGAAGCGAAATTTTCAGAAACTCCCCCAGGCAGTCCGATCTCATGATTGTTGCCGGAACTGTGACAAAGAAGATGGCACCAAGAGTGAGGAGACTGTATGACGAGATGCCTTACCCAAAGTACGTCATAGCAATGGGTGTCTGCGTAATTCAAGGTGGTCCATACAATCAAGGATACTCAGTTGTGCTAGGAGTGGACAAGGTTGTTCCGGTGGATGTGTACGTACCCGGATGCCCACCCACTCCAGAAGCTCTTACGTACGGAATAATGCTGCTTCAGAAGAAAATACGCAATGAAACGGAGAGGTGATTCTTTTGGTGGAAATACTGGAAGAGAGCAAAGGAAAAGACGGCAGAAGAATTTTGAAAGTCGCCAAGGAGAATCTTATTGCACTTATGGCAAACCTCAAGGATCAGGGTTTCGATCACCTCTCTCTTATTACTGGTGTTGACAGGAAAGATAGGCTGGAAGTGGTTTATCATGTTCACAGCATGAAGAAAAATGAGTATATTGTGGTCAAAACTGAAACGTTAGACGAGAGGGTACCCAGCCTGACCTCTCTTTACAGCAGTGCAAACTGGGATGAACGGGAACAATATGATCTCATGGGAATAATATTCGAAGGCCACCCGAATTTAAAGAGAATGTTTCTTCCCGAGAACTGGGCAGGACATCCTCTCAGAAAGAACTACGATCTGCAAAAAGTGCAGTATATCAACATGGACGAGAACGGCGAAGACTATGCGACATTTGATTCTGGAGATGGCTGGTAATGACGGAGATCACTAAGTCGAAAGATTTTGGAAATGGCTGGGTGGAATTAAATATCGGGCCGCAGCACCCCTCCACACATGGCGTTCTCAGATTAAAAGTGAAACTTGATGGTGAAATCATCAGGGAAGTGGAGCCGGTTATCGGTTACCTGCACAGAAACGCAGAGAAAATCTGTGAACTTGATTACTACTGTGACTCGTTGATATACTTCGACAGAATGGATTATGTCGGTGCCATGAACATGGAGGTCGGGTACCTTGAAGCTGCTGAAAAGCTTCTTGGAATCCCACCACCAGAGAGAGTCCAGTGGATAAGAGTTATCATGGCGGAACTTAGCAGAATAGCTGCCCATTTGGTATGGGCTGGAGCATTCGGTCTGGATCTGGGGATGCTCACACCATTCTTTTATTGTTTCATAGAGAGGGAAAAGATTCTGAGGATTTTCACTGAAACCTGTGGAACAAGGCAGGAGACCAATTATATGAGCATAGGTGGAGTTTACCAGGATTTCAATGATAAAATCGTCTATGACATTGAGGAATTCATTGAACAGTTTCCCAAGAAGCTCGGGGTAATCTTCGACGCATATGTAAAAAATGACATTTTCATCTCCAGAAATAAAGGCATAGGAATACTTGAACCGGAAGTAGCCATCGATTATGGCGTAACCGGTCCAATGCTCAGGGCTTCGGGAATAGATTACGATGTAAGGAAAGCCGAGCCTTACCTTGTTTACGACAAAGTGAATTTCGACATTCCAGTTTCATACAAAAAAGATAACCTTGCCAGATTTCTGGTGAGATTTGAAGAGATGCGCCAGTCGATAAAGATAATCCAACAGGCCATAAAGAAGATTCCTGACGGTCCGTACTTCAACCCGAAGGCAAAAAAATCTCTAATGATCAGGCTCAGGGGAGAAGGAGAAACTTACGCGAGGACAGAATCTCCCAAAGGAGAATTCGGCGTCTATCTCGTAGGGGATGGAGGAGTTAAGCCTTACAGAGTTAGGGTCAGAAGCCCATCGTTCAAGAATCTGAGCATTTTGCCAGTTCTTGCGAAAGATGTCATGATTGCTGATCTGGTGGCAATCTCTGGAACAATTGATCTTGTGTTTGGGGAGGTTGACAGATGAGTATTCTGTTGCGCCTCCAGTCATTGTTCTCTATTTTCGGGCACTACCTGTCCTTTATCCTTGCATACCTGTTTGAGACTATTTTCATGATAGTATTTGTAATGGTTTCCCTCATCGCGGTGATATATCTCTTCAGGAAGTACATGGCGAGGGTGCAACTGAGGATAGGTCCGAACAGGGTTGGAAAATTCGGTCTTCTTCAGCTTATTGCGGATTCACTTAAACTCGTTGGAAAGGAAAGCGTTCTTCCGAGGGGAAGGGACGATATGCCGTTCCGTATGGCGCCGATAATTATTTTCCTCGGTCTGATAATGTCTTTCGCTATCATTCCTTATGGATCATTATACTGGGCCGGTTCTCTTACGATAACTGATTCCGATGTCAGCGTACTCCTTCTTTTTGCAGCACTTGCAATCATGCCGATTGGGGAACTCCTTGCTGGAATAAGCTCAAAAAACAAGTATGCTGTCGTGGGTGCCTTGAGAGGTGTGGCAAAAGACATCTCCTTTGAAATACCCATGATGATTTCCGTACTTGCGCTGGTGATGATGGCTTCAGCTAGAACCTCGACTCCGTTGAATCTCATTTCACTGGTGTCTGTGCAGTTTATTCCATACGGTATTCCCCAGATAATTGGGCTAGGAGTATTCTTCATAGCCATGGTTGCGAGAGCTTCGTACTCTCCTTTTGATATGGGGGAGAGCGACAGTGAACTTGTCGCAGGTCACAGCACCGAATATTCCGGGATGAGGTTCGGCATGTTCTACATGGGGATGTTCGGCAGCATTTTTCTTGGATCCATGATTGTTTCCATATTATATCTGGGAGCTTACAATGGACCATTTTCAGGAGATCTTGGTTTCATTTATCTTCTCATCAAGTCAGGGATACTGGTTATCCTGGCATTCACAATCTGGCTTTCAGTACCAAGGATAAGGATCGACAAGTTCGTCAATCTGGGGTGGAAATATCTGCTTCCAGCGTCAGTCATCAATCTTGTTATAGCAGGAATACTAACACTGGGGTTGGGTATATGATTGAAGTCAAGGAGCCTAAGAAAGAGATTCCGTTGATAGGAACAATCAAGGTTATTTTCTCAATAGGGAAGCACATCTTCCAGAAGCCTGTTACTGTCCAGTATCCGGAAGAAAGGCCGGCACTCCCGGACCGATTCCGGTTCAGGATTTTCCTGAGCCTTGACGATTGTGTCGGCTGTACGCTATGCGAACAGGTGTGCCCTAACAAGTCGATTGCCATGCAGAAAGTTGAACGGGATAACCCGAGGAATAAGAGGAAGATATATCCGGACGTAAATTTTGGTACCTGCACAGTATGCAGGAATTGCGAGGAGATCTGCCCGACGGACGCAATCTATCTTACCCATGTATTCGAAACTTCCAGAACAAGAAACAGCTTTACTTATTCCCCGGAAGAGCTCTCCATGCCAGAGGAAGAGGTAATCAAATGATATTCACCGCAATCTTTGTAGTTTTCGCGGCAATACTCGTCCCGTTAGCTTTGAAAACGGTATTGGAAAAGAATCTTACGCATTCCGCGATTTTCCTTATGACTTTTCTGTTTGTACTTTCAGGACTTTTTATCTTTCTTGGTGCTTCACTGGTGGGAACTATTGAGTTACTCGTTTTCATAGGTGCCGTTGTAACATTGCTCGTATTCACACTTATGCTTACTGGAGGCAGAGAACTTGAATAAGAAACTGGCCTCAATTTCTGCAACTCTGTTCTTTATAGTATTTGCTATAGAGATTATCCGGATACCGGGAACTTTCACGCCAGTGTCACAGAACCTGAACAGCATAGCCATTGAGCTTTTCGGGAATTATGTTGTGCCATTTGAGGTGCTTTCGCTCATACTTGTAACCGGAATAATCGGGATGTTCTACATAGCCGGAAGGGAGGATTAATGTATATATTCGCAGTGAGTCTGCTTTCGCTGATACTTTTCTCTATTGGACTCTATGGGGTCATGACTTCCAACATAGGGATAAAAATGCTCATATCTATTGAAATTCTCATAAATGCAGCAATTCTCAATCTTGTAGTTGTTGCCATATCACAATCAACAATAAGCCCGATAATTATGGCTCTGTTTGGCATAGCAATAGGGGCAGTGGAATCTGTTATGGGTATAAGCTTACTGACGGCAACATACAGAAAAGTTGGAAAAGTTGCCATCTCTTTGCTTAAGGAGATAAGGTGGTAACTATGTATTGGCCGGGTTGGTTCATATTTATCAGTCCTCTTATAGGATTTGTATTAAGTTATGGCATCGGAAGAAAAAGGAGAAACCTTGCAGGCATTATCGCTTCTCTTTCAATCTTGGGTTCACTGATTGCGTCGCTTGTAACGTTTCTACAGGTTCAGAGTTCAGGCGCCATATACAATCACTTCCAGTGGTTCTACAACATAAATGCGGGGATATACATAGATCACCTGTCGCTTGTCATGGCAATCATGGTGTCATTCGTATCACTGATGATACATCTCTTTGCCATGTATTACATGAAGGATGACCCGAACAGACACATATATTTCGCTGAGACTGCTCTGTTCACTGCAGGGATGCTTGGGCTTGTGGTGGCATCGAATCTCGTTCTCTTCTTCCTGTTCTGGGAACTGGTAGGGCTCTGTTCATACCTGCTGATCGGTTTCTGGTTCTTCAAACCAAATGCGGCTTCTGCGGCTAAAAAAGCTTTTATTGTCACCAGAGTCGGAGATCTCCTATTCCTGGTGGGTATGGCTTTGCTGTACGAGAGCCTGACTGGTTTCACTGGACTTGGATCAAACAGCCCTCTCAGCATACCTTTCCTGATCACCAACGCCAGTGCTATCTCAGCATATGTGGGCAAGGCGACACTGGGAATTGTTGCAGTATTATTCCTAGCTGGTGCAGCCGGTAAGTCCTCCCAGTTTCCTCTTCACGTGTGGATACCTGATGCAATGGAAGGTCCAACAACGGTTTCAGCGCTCATACATGCAGCCACCATGGTAACTGCAGGCGTCTATCTCGTTGCAAGAGTATTCAACCTGTTTTATTTCTCTGCTGACTTTGCCCTCTATTCCGTTGTTATTCTTGGCTCATTTACTGCTATATTTGCCGGGATTGTGGGATTATTTGTTAACGACATAAAGAGGATACTCGCATATTCCACAATAAGCCAGATAGGATACATGCTGTCAGCCATAGGTCTGGGCGGCTTATTTGGGTACACTGGAGTCTCATACGGAATGTTTCATCTCGTGGTGCACGCCGTCTTCAAGGCCCTCTTATTCATGTCAGCAGGCGCTATTCTCATAGCCCTGATGGATCTCAGGGACACCAGGCTAATGGGCGGACTCTGGAAGAAGATGCCTCTGACGATTACCCTGCTCTTCATCGGTTCTCTAGCGCTGGTTGCTTTTCCCTTAACTTCGGGATATTTCTCCAAGGATACCATAATTGATGCATCCTGGGTTTATTACGCTCATTACGGGACAGTGGAGAGCTTCCTTCCATGGCTGTTCCTTTCGCTTGGGGCACTTATGACCACGCTGTACACTTTCAGGATGTTCTTCAGGGTTGCCCTTGGGAAACCAAGATCGCATCTTGCTGAGCACTCAAAGGATCCCAGTATTTTTGCCTTGATCCCTTTATTTGTTCTTGCGTTTGGTTCCCTTACACTGGGACTCATCCAGACGCCGTTCTATAACTATATTTATTCTGGTTCTTCACTCCCGACGGCAGTTCCATTCAACATTAGAATGGTGCCTCTGGCATTCCTCGCAATAGGAATTGTAGTTACTTACGCAATATATGGGACAGATCTATGGAAGAAACTGGATTTCTCCAGAAACCCCCTTTACAAACTCGGAAAAAACAAATTTTATCTGGACTATCTGTTCACAAACATACTTGCGGAAAGGGCAATAGTTCCATTAGCTGCAGGATTCACCCTATTTGAGAACAGATACAACAGATCGGTTGAGAAAACAGGTTCGGAAGCACTGAAGCTTGGGGATATATTCAGAAAGATTCAGAACGGAGTGATAGAGAACTATTTCATTATTCTCATCATGGGTATTTCCCTGATATTCATTATAATAGAACTGGTGGGGGTGTTCTGAGTTGTTGATACTTCTTATATTCCTTCTAACAGTAATATTCTCAGCGTCATCGTTCGCAATAAATGGGAAGAGGAGAACTTTCGCAATTGCATCATCTGCCATTGTCCTCATTCTTACCATCGCATACAGTCTACTCAGGTTCAGCGGTACATACGTCAGCGGGTTCCAGTCATCAGCTTCCTACAACCTTGTTCCGTCAATCGGCATAATGTTCTCACTCGGTGTCAGCGGTTTTTCCGATGTCCTTCTGTTGCTGTCGGCCATAGTGATACTGATCTCACTGCTGATAACGGAGAAAAATAAATTCGGTAACTCCCTGTACAGCTATATCTTAATCGCTGAGACAGGACTATACGGAATACTTATCTCACGCGACTTTCTATTCTTCTATATTTTCTGGGAAGTTGTACTTATACCAGTATACTTCATCATCGCGCAGTACGGCGGAAAAAATAAGGACAGTATATCGCTAAAATTCTTCGTATATACGCACATCGGTTCCGTGTTTCTTCTTCTGTCCATTTTCACGATCTACACTTTCCATTATGAGGCTACAAAGGTCTTCACCTTTGAGATAAGCCAGTTGATGGTGAATAAGTACATCTCGCAAATACCGATTTTCTGGAGATATCTTGCGTTCTTTGGCTTCCTCCTGGCTTTTCTCGTGAAAATGCCATCCTTCCCAGTCCATTCGTGGCTACCGGATACCTACGACGCCTCTCCGTACCCCGGGACCATCATCCTTGCCGGAGGCCTTTCACTTATGGGAGGATATGGCCTGTTCGGGATTTTAATGCCGATATACTCTTTGCTTGGATCTGGAATCCTGACGATTCTGATCTACCTTGGAATAATCAGTCTGTTGTATTTCTCGCTGGCTGCGATGATGCAGCAAAACCTCAAGCGTATGATGGCATACGCAAGTGCTGGAGCAATGGGCTTTGTGACCCTTTCATTCGGTGCAGGTCTTATTGAGACGGGTTATCAGGCAACACTTGAACTGGCTGGAGGAATGTTCCAGATAGTTGCACATGGACTTATCATGGCCCTTGTATTTGCATCCATATACCTGATCCGCCAGAATACCGGTCATGAAGCCATACACTCTCTTGGAGGAATCTTCAGGGAAGCCCCTATGCTGAGTTCATTCCTGCTGGCAGGACTTCTTGCCTCTCTCGGATTACCCGGACTTGCAGGGTTCATCGGTGAATTTTCCATTCTTGTCGGTGTGTTTGGTGCAATAGGCTGGCTGATCATTGCAGTGGTATTCTCGATGATAATAACAGCATCCTATCACATATGGGCTGCTCAGAGATCGCTCTACGGGCCGTATAACGAGAATCTTGGTCAGATACATGATGTAACCGGTGAGCAATTTGCAGTGCTTATGGGAACTTTGATCGTGATCTTTATACTGGGGATAGCTCCGAATCTAATTTACGGAATGCTCGTCTCTTATGTTGGGGGTATAATTTAATGAGTTCAGAGATATTGGTAACTTCCACGGGATTACACGCTCTTTCTTATTTCATCCCGGTTATTTTTCTAAGTTTAGTTGGCTTCATAATACTGGCAATGGGCACAAGGAACACGGGTAAGAGTATCATGTCCTGGATAACGTTCTTCACCCTTGCTGTCGGAGGAGTATTGACTTACCTGTTAACACCCATAGGGACTTCCATATTCGGAGGAACCCTGGTATTCAACAGTTTCGGCCTCTACTTTGCGCTTATAATGATCATATCTTCTATGTTTATCTGTTACCCAGCACTGAAAGGTCTCACTGCGAAAAGTGAGATATTCTATGCAACACTCCTGTTCGTCACGGTCGGCATGATCCTTGCTGCATTCAGCTATAATCTCATAACCCTGTTCATTTCATTTGAAGCGGTCAGTATAGGCACTTACGTACTGGCAAGCTTCGGCAAGAGCAGGCGTAACCTCGAAGGCACGGTGAAGTATTTTTTCACGGGAACTATAGCAACTGCATTTATACTCCTCGGTTCCTCGTTCTTTTACCTTGGCACCGGCACCTTCAACCTCTCAATACTGGCGACTTCCATAGCCACGCCGGAGATTTCACTGGCCCTGATCTTCCTGATCGTGGGCTTCGGTTTCAAACTTGCCATATTCCCGATGCATCAGTGGGCAATCGATACCTATGACGGTGCAGAAAACTCTGTATCGGCTTTCCTTTCCGCTGGAAGCAAAGTTCTGGCATACGTCGTAATACTCAAGGTATTCCTTCTGGGCTTTTCATCTGATTTCAAGGACGTTTACTATCTCTTCGTGATCCTGTCCATTCTAACAATGACATACGGAAATATTTCGGCGCTGTCGCAGAACAACCTGAAACGATTATTGGCCTATTCCAGTGTTGCCCAGGCAGGTTACCTTATACTCGTCCTGGCCGTTGTATCTTCCACCGGAAATATCACATCCGGAGTTGCAAGTCTGGCGATAGCATCAGGTATGTTTTATTCTCTGGTTTACATATTCATGAAAGGAGGTTCATTCATAGCGCTAAACTCGGTTAATCATGAATCTGTAGAACTGGCTGATGTTTCCGGGCTGGCTAAGAAATCGCCTGCACTGGCAGTGAGTTTTGCAATTCTTCTGCTCGCGCTTGCGGGGATACCGCTGACTGGAGGGTTCTTTGCGAAATATCTTCTGTTTCTTTCACTGATTGAGGGGGGACTGTGGTGGCTTGCAGTTATAGCTATTCTGAACAGCGCAATATCGGTATTCTACTATTTCAGGGTGATAATGTACATGTTCGGTAGAAACCCGGTGGGTGATCAGGAATTTGATCTTACAAGATCTGTAAAGGTGCCGGTATATGCTTCCGCCACCATAACTGTCGTCCTGTCGCTGATGATACTGTGGTTCCCGGCAGTGATAAACATTGCATCAGGCTTGTTCGGGTGATAAAATATGCCTATAATCTCAGATATGGAAATAATAAAGAGTGCACTGATTTACGGTGACATCAAGGACGCAATTTCGGTAATAAGGAGGAGAAAACGCTCGGTCCAGCTTTCCCTCAAGTATCAGAAGTCGGCGAAACTTGAGGATCTCAAATCTTTCCTCACTTCACTGGAAGATCTGCTGAAGGGAGAAATTTCGCTTTCGGACTTCAGGACGAATGTATCCTCACTGGCCAGTCTCGGTTCTACGCTTGATCTGACAGGTGAAACGGACGAGTATTTTGAATCTCTTTACTATCTTCTGGAACTGGCAATTGATCGTTACGACATCCGGTATCCCGTTTACGACGGCAAGAGGTGTGATGATAAATGACAGAAAGCTTCAACAACTGCTTTTTACACCTGAAAAATGACGAAGAATCGGCGGCTGAATGCATACACTGTCTCAGGAAGCATGGTGAACAGGTTCTTTTTGACAGAGATGAACACAGGCTAAAGCTTGGCAGAGAAAAATACGATGCCAGATATGCCGGCGAAATGAAAGCGATCTCTGAAACACTGGGAATAAAATCACTGGAAGACTATGAGAGAATGGACCGGAAATACAATCTGACCATGTATTAGATCGTTCTCTACAAGATCAAATTTTAATTACTTGAGGGATATTCTACTAATTGTCAATTACACGAACACCACTGGTATCATTTTCAGAAGACTCTGGAGTAAATGTCATTTTTATATCAAACGGGGTCAACAATTCTCTTAACAACGACGGCTTAAGGGATTTGCTGATTGCCATTACTGATGCACAGACCTCAGCCGACAACCCAATCCTTATCACCGGCACAGGGGAGAGGGCATTCAGTATGGGCTATTCTGCGGACTGCAAGAAAATATCGGACAAAATGCACATAAGAGAGGCGTATTCCCTCGGCACGACCATTGCAAGGGCGATGACAAGTAGCAGACAACCAATCATAAGCGCAATCAATGGGTATGCTCTTGGTCTTGGCCTCGAGATCGCACTATGCTCTGACATAATTATATGTTCCGACACTGCCAGGTTTGGAATGCCGGAAGTGGTATTCGGAATACCGTCCCTGACCGGAATAATTCCTGAGATACCCGACAGGTTTCCCGGGAAAGTTTTCTCCCGCGTAAAATCCGGAAAAATATTCGATGCTGTTCAGGCCAAGGAAAGCGGTCTTGTATCCACGATATTGGATCACAAAAATTTCGTCAAGCAGTCAGTAGAATATTCCAGCAAAGTTGAACCAAGACTTCTCAGGTTGATAAAAACCAGTCACAGTGGATCTCAGCACAGAAACATAGTTGATGATCTATTCTTCAAGATTTACGATCCAGACTGTATCACCATGACTCAGTTAGAGAGATTCAGGAACAGGCTCTGATTCTTTAATTTTCGCGTTTCTCTCGTATCTTCTCGCAAAGTATATACCGGAAAAGTATAGCAGCATCATCGGGAGTGCCATGAGCATCATTGTGAAACCGAGCACTCCGGGAGAAAATATCATTCCATAAATCAACGCCCCGATGACGGCATATCTCCAGTTCCTGGACCACAGGTCAGAACTGACCATGCCGGATCGTGTCAAACCGTACATAAAAACCGGTACTTCGAACGAAATTCCGAAGGTTATGACATAAATGAGAAGAAACGACACAAAACTCATTATGCCCATC
Source organism: Thermoplasmatota archaeon (assembly GCA_023488885.1). Classification (GTDB taxonomy): domain Archaea; phylum Thermoplasmatota; class Thermoplasmata; order Thermoplasmatales; family Thermoplasmataceae; genus JAJZOM01. The sequence continues at coordinate 22,246 of JAMDDH010000016.1, forward strand.
GTGGACTCAGCCCCAAGACCTACATTAAAGTCCTGGAAAATCTTGAAAATAACAGGCGCGACTATCCATATTCCCATTATGGATCCGGCTGCAAACAGTAGTGCGGAAGGTATGGTTATTGTCCGTATGAGCTGCTGTTCACTCTTCTTGAGTGCAGGGCCTATGAATTTTCCAATCTGGTAGACTATGTGCGGCATGGAGAAAAGAAGAGACAGGAACATTGCAATGTAAACGTCGGCGCTCACTCCAGCTGTTGGAGTTAAAGTTATAATTTTGGTCCCCGGGGGGAGAACATGGGCTTCAAGAAGGGCCAGAAATTGTGCAGGTATGTTATGATAAACATCAAACGTTACAAACGGGATGCTGTGCCCGAGAACGATAATCTGGGTATATGAAAAGGAAAGAAAAAAGACGAAGAACGCTCCGAATACAATCAGTATGCGCACTAACCGATATCTAAGTTCATCCAGATTTCTGAAGATTAACGGTAGGAAGTCCTCATCTTTCATTGACCACTATTCTTGAATTTGTCCGATATTTCCTTGACAAGCTGTTCCTGTGTCTTGTTAGTGGTGTCTATTCCGAGGTTCTTTGCAGCTTCAATATAGTTAACCTCATTTTCTTTTGGAGTTTCAGGTTTTCCGTACATAGCTTTCTTAAGTTCGCTTTCAAGCTCAACCTGACCTCTCTTAAATTCTCCGGTGGCCCTACCAAGATTTCTGGCAAAATCTGGAATCTTTTTGGTACTGCCGAAAAGGACCAGTACTGCGACGATTATAATTAGCCACTGTATGGCAGAATCCCACATTGAATGTATATCTGTGTTCGTTATTTAACTTTTTAGACTAACTCTTTGGAGTAATAAACCATCAGGGGAATTTACGATTTATTCCTAAATTCACGGCTTTTATAATGATTTTTCGTACTCCTTCAACACATCTCACTTATAATCCAATAACCGGCGCAAGCTCATTCAACTTGAAACAGATGATATTTCATTAAGGAAGAGTACTGTAATCTTGGCTGAAGAGTGTTATCATTGGAATATAATAGCATGTATGTCTGTGCTTGACAGGAATTGAGGAGACGCAGAATATTCCCGGAGTTAAATATCCGTAGAAATAATTTATTTTGGGAATTTGTTCTGAACGACTATGGGAAATTCCGGACATTAAAGTTCCGTGTAAGAATACCCCCCCATAACAGTGAAAAATGGCCACCTATCCCTCAAAAAAAGGAAATTCTGCAGGTGCTGCATGGAGTCAAAAGGTTATCTTTCAAGAAATATCTAAATCGGCAGAGTACCCTATTTCCCGGTAGGAATCCGTAATTTTCTGCAGTTCTGTTTTCATCGCAGGTTCCAAGAAGCTGAATGACAATGAGATAATTTTTTTTGTGGTATTCAGAACAACAAATCCTACAGTTTTATCGGTGGGCATTATCTCATCTGTTCTGGCATAGGTTCCTATGAATTCATTCAAGCCGTCTTCTATGTAATCGGTTGAAAGCAGGTCTCTCATGTCGGTGAGAGATGCTGCGAGGTTCGATATTTCTACACAAATTACCGATGGGTGAATGGACCCAACGGTTATGTTATACATTACGCACAGTGTCAATTGAGATCAGGCTTTCACTTTCTTGAGGTACCATCTTTCGGCACCCGCTTCCTTCTCTCGTTCAATAGCGCCCTTGAATGTATTGGGTGCAGATGCAATTCCGTCGTTTCCAGGCTCCCAGTTTGCTCCTGTAGCCAGTTTCTTGTCCCAGTTGAATTGCAGAGCCTTGATTACCCTCATGATCTCCCTAATGTTTCTTCCCACTTCTGCAGGATAGTAAATCATCCATCTCACGACCTGATTTGGATCAATTATGAATACCCCCCTTACAGTGACCCCGACTTTCTCATCCATCATGTTGTATTCCCTGGCTACTTCTTTCTCAAGGTCCGCTATAACGGGGAACGGGACCTCTATACCGTATTTGTCTTTGATGTCCTTTAGCCATGCAATGTGGCTGTATATGCTGTCAACACTGAGTCCGATGAGTTCAACGCCGAGTTTCTTGAAATCATTATAGCTTTCTGAAAACGCCATGAATTCTGTTGTGCAGACAGGTGTGAAATCAGCCGGGTGGGAGAAAAGGAGAACCCATTTTCCCTTGTAGCTGGAGAATGTAATTGGTCCCTGTGTGGTATTCATGGTAAAATCCGGTGCTTTTTGTCCTAGATGTACAGGCATGTTTATATCACCAAGTCGATATTTACTTTTAATATATTAATGATGAAGATAGGTGCAAGCGACATTCTACGAGTTAAGCTTTTCTGCCAGGTATTTGGCGAAATAAGTGATTACGATATCTGCACCTGCTCTGAAAATAGAATTAATGGATTCAATTATCGCTCCCTCTGACAGAAAGCCGTTGTCAACGGCATTCTTAATCATGCTGTATTCCCCGCTTACACTGTATGCTGCAATCGGGTGATCAAATCTCTCTCTCGCCATCCTGATCACATCAAGATAGAAGAGCGCTGGTTTGACCATTATAATCTCGGCGCCTTCCGCAAGGTCGAGTTCTATTTCACGCATAGCCTCACGGGAATTGCGTGCGTCCATCTGGTATGTTTTCCTGTCCCCGAAGCTCGGAGTAGATTCCGCGGCATCACGGAAAGGACCGTACATCGTTGAAGCGTACTTGGCGCTGTATGCCATTACTGGCAGGTTCTCATAGCCATTATTATCGAGAACTTCTCTAATTGCTGCAACCTGGCCGTCCATCATCCCGCTGGGGGCAATAATATCCGCACCTGAAGAAGCATAAGAAAGGGCTATCTTCTGATAGACTTTGAGAGTCTCGTCGTTGTCAACGTACTGACCCTTAAGGATTCCGCAGTGTCCATGGCTGGTGTACTCACACATGCACAGATCAGCCACCACAGTCAGACCAGTGTTCTCCTTCGCTATCCTGATCGATCTTTGTACGACTCCATCTTGGTCAAAAGCTGAACTTCCTGTTTCGTTTTTACTTGAAGGAATTCCAAAGAACAATACGCCATTTACGCCGGATGATTCAAGTTCATCGAGGTGAATGCTGAGACCATTGACGGGATATCTCGAAATTCCGGGCATTGATTTTACGGGTTTCGGTTTCTCAGTGGTCTCGTCCGCAAATACTGGCATTATCAATTTCCGTGGATCAATAGAACTCTCAGACACAAGATCCCTGATGGTCTGTGAAGTTCTGAGACGTCTTGGCCTGTTGACTGGAAACATAAAGCATAAATCGGGAGCTACAATTAAACCTTCTCTGAAAGTTTAGTGATATCATGTTCAAAGTGAGGTCCCAGGGTATACTTGTCTTGCCTTTCAAGCAGATAAGTGAACTCTTGAAAGTTGCCGAATCCGATAGCAGTGTGTTCCAGAAAGCACGATCCCATGTCATATCCGGGCTTGGCAGCACTCACCATGAAGTACTTGGTGAACCATCCATCAGTTTTGAAATTACCGGAAATAGGGTCATAACAAACTGTATAGCACAGGGAAAAGACCTGAAGGCAGCACTCAAAGCTTCCTTCAATCTTGTGTTCTCAGTTCTGGAGGAGCTTCTGTCTCATTCGCTGGGGAACAGCGATATAGAAAACGAAGATGCGCTCATAGCGATAAGGGATATAGTGATTCTTGGGGTAGAAGAAATTTAGACCAGCTCGTACAACTTGAGGTTAGGCCATGCGTTTTGGTCATACTGAGGAATGGCAGCATACGAGGTCATTGGTGCTGAATTAACAACGGTGTATCCGCTGACTTCCCTGAAGTGTATGGTCATGCTCGGATAGTTGCTGATTTTGCCATAATACTCATCGTCGGTAATGATTATAATTGCTCCCGTTGTTCTTATGCCATTTATCAGATTGACAAGGTCGCCAAAGAAGTCGGGTCCGTAAGTAAACATAAGGAAGTCTGTTGAAAAGAAGTACAGATCGGGTCTGGATGAAGACGACATGAAGAAATCGATAACGTCATTCGGGAAGTCCTCCACTATGCTTTTCCCCTCGAGATTGATGACAAAAGAATTCGCACGTTTAGATTTTTCAGCAGTTATATAATGCTTCATTGTTTCGGAGTCAAGGGAATCCACGAGTATTCTGGACGTTTCATAACTGCTTGAAGTTGCATCGATAACTCCCCTTCCTTCAATAACTGCACTCTTGATCAGGTTGTTCTTAACCAGGTTCACAACATCATTTACGACGTTTGAATTATCCTTACGATGAAGCATTAGAACCGATCCGAGAGGAATGGACTTGGATTTTGTAGGCGTCAGCTTTGCCAGATCATCCGTGTCAAGAATCACCTCAAACTGCTCATGTTCAGCCTTTTTCTCATACTTTATCTTCTTGTCAGGGTAGGTAATTACGTTATGATTCAGAGGGGCGAACTTTCCGTCTTTCAAGGTATAAAGGAATATTGGGGTCGAACCTAGGGATATCCCTCTAAGTTTCTCTATAACCGAACTTCTGGTAAGGAAGTCGTCCTCAATGAAATAATTCATGGAGATTACCCCATCCGCAAAGTATTCAAGCTTCTGGTTCGCATCGGCTTCCAGGATAGCAATTACATTTGCACCGGACTTCTCAACGAGATCAGAATGGATCATGGAGAAAAGCAGGAGGTTGTTTATGTCATATTTCTCGGAAAGGGCTTCCATAGAATCTATAACGATCAGAGGCGCATTTCCAGCATTCGAATCCACAAACTCGTAAAGTGCCCTGATTTCCGGCAACAGATCCGTTATATTTAGTATCAGACCGTTCTCCATGCCGTTTGAGACTTTTCCCTCTTCAATCATCCTTTCCAGCTTCTGTAGAGATTCAGTGCTGACGTTTATGGTCTCGCCCTTTAAGGAAGAAGCAAGATTCTTCAGGGATACATCCTTCAGCCACGGATAGGTCAACTGCAGTGCCTCATCAGAATATCTTGCAGAGAGGTAGCAAACGGGAACCTTATCCATGATGGATTCTATGTAGCTGAGCGCAAATGTGGTTTTGCCTGCACCAGGCTTGCCTTTCACTACAAGAGACTTACCGTACTTCTGATTGAAAAATTTGTCCAGAAGTCCCATCAGTCCCTCTTTTTTCATACAATCATTCCTCTAAATCTGTAATTGTATACGGCTTCCATTCAAGGCAATATCTGGTGATCTGCCCAAACTGGATGTGATCCATAGAACCTTCCCCGAATACCAGTATCAGGTACGCATTTTTTTCAAGAGCAACGCTCTTGACCTGCTCAAAGGCTCTTGCCACATCGTAGAACGAGTGGTATACAATAAGGAGATCGAAAACATCTATAAATATAATCTGTGCTTTATTCTCGCTAATTCTTTTAGCTATCGTATCAATGATAAATGTCAGGTTAACTGGCCTGTTTCTCTGTCCACCCATTGAATCGGTAACCCAGATGAAATTGTCGTCGGTAAGGATCTCCGGCATCTCAAGTTTTAAGTTGAATCTTGAAACTATCAGTACAGATTCTTTATTGATTTTATCAGAAATCAGCAAAGACATGAACAGGTTTGTGAGCTCAGGGTTCATATAATAGGTATTGCCCGGGTAAAGGCCATTTTTCGCTAAGTATGTAGTGGCGCCGTTTATGATCTTAAGCTTACTAATAATATGGCTTGACAGAGCCTGCCTGAGCCTCTTTCTTGTTTCCTCTATATTTTTTGGGTCCAGTATCACGATCTCGGAAGTATATCTTATCTTGTCCTCAATTTCAGGTTCGTGTTCCGACATTAGGATAAGAAGGAATTTTCTATTCTCCTGCAGGAACAATTCTTTGTCTTCTTCCTTTATCATCCCGTTGACGTAATAGATGAGGGAAGAAGGTTGAGTCTTCTCTATGAGGTCTTTTGAAATGTGATCCAGGAGGCGATATTCGATGCCAGTGGGTGCCATTATCTCATTGAACAGCTTCTCACGCTTCCCGCTTTCATCGTATAGAATAATCATTACTAAGTTAAGCAAACCTCCTCTTTATATAATTTTTACCATTGTTATAATTTTCTACTTGCCAGCGTTCATTGCACGAAGACCCGGATTAATTTCTTGTCGAGGCAAACACATGGCAATACAACAAATTTAAGAGGTTTACAGCGATTTTCCCTTATGGTAAGGAAAAAAATTTCCGTCATAGGTGCTGGAAACGTTGGAGCTACCGTGGCACAATTTCTGGCGATGAAGGAATTAGGAGACGTATACCTTTTTGACGTTGTTGACGGCGTGCCTGAGGGCAAAGCCCTGGACATCCTTGAAGGACTTCCTCACTGGGGAGCGGATGTCATGGTCAAGGGGTTTACTACTGTAAATCCCGAAGCATACAAAAATCTTGAGAATTCCGATGTAGTGGTTATAACGGCAGGTCTTGCCAGAAAACCGGGAATGAGCCGGGATGATCTCCTGAACAAGAATCTTGAGATCATGTCAGATGTAGCCAGGAATGTGAAAAAATACAGTCCAAATTCAAAAGTCGTGATTGTATCGAATCCAGCAGATATAATGGCCTACGCGTTCCAGAAAGTCTCCGGCATGAAACCCGAGAGCATAATCGGTCTCGGAGGATCTTTAGACAGCGCGAGGTTCAGAACATTTCTTGCCGAGGAACTCCATGTATCCGTTGAGGATGTCAACGCCTTTGTTATTGGCGGACACGGCGATGATATGGTACCATTCATCAGATACTCCAACGTGGCTGGGATACCAATTTCCAACCTGCTGAGCAAAGAAAAAATAGAAGAGATCGTGAAGAGAACCAGATTCGGGGGAGGAGAAATTGTGAATTACCTCAAGACGGGCAGTGCTTACTATGCTCCCGGTATTTCCATTACCGCCATGGTGGAATCGATAATAAAAGGAAAGGAGAGAATAATTCCGTGTGCGGCATACATCAGCGGCGAGCACTCAAAACACTACGGGATCAAGAACCTGTTTATAGGCGTACCCATTAGAATCGGGGAGAACTGTGTTGAACAGATATACGACATTGATTTCAGCAATGAAGAAAAAGCATTGTGGGACAAGACAGTCGAGTCCGTAACAGCAAGCTGTGCCAAGGTGGATGAGTTCCTCAAATCATCCCATTAATTTTTTTTCCGTGTTTTTAAGTATTTTTCGTAAAAATCAGGATATTTTTTATATTTAATTGGATCTTCAAGTTCTGCACCCATGAACCCCTGCAACCTCAACAGGCAGGAATCGCATTCTCCGCATGCTTCATCGCCCCCCTCGTAGCATGAAGACGTGAGCTCATAGGGTACTCCCAGACTCTTCCCCAGTTTGATGATCTCAGACTTCTTGAGATATTGCAGGGGCACCTTGATCTTGAAACCTTTCCTGTTACCAAGATCTGTTCCTATGTTCAGTGCATTTTCAAACGCATTGTAGAATTCCGGTCGGCAATCCGGGTATCCGGAGTAGTCAAGGGCGTTTGCACCTATGAAAATTGTACTGGACCCATGGCTTTCAGCAAACGATGCTGCCATGGACAGGAAGATGATGTTGCGGGAAGGGACGTAAGTGTTCGGTATGCTGTCGCTGATATTTTTCAGATCTCTCTTCTCCACATCACCATGGCCGGTCAGTGCGCTCTTGGAGAGATCGTTGAGATTGATGCTGGCAACTATTCTGGGAACGTTGAACACTTGGGCTAACTTTTCAGACGAAACTAGTTCCTTCATATGCCTCTGCCCATAATTGAAACTTATTGCATAGCACTGGTAACCCTTCGATATGGCGTATGCCAGGACAGTGGCTGAATCAAGCCCTCCGGACAGGAGGCAAACTGCCTTTTCACCCATTGATGGCAGACTCCTGGCAAGTGCACTGTCCCGGCCCCTCGTAGATGCAAATCCGAGCCTTTTTCAAATTACTGTATCCCTTCAATTTCTCTACAAATTTTCCGAGTACGTAGTCTGCAATCATCTCACTGGAAGTCATGGAACGATCAAGCAGAAAGACATCAGAAGCAGGAAATACATACTCTTTTAGGTTATATTTTACGATGCATTTCCCGGAGTTGCACACAACTTCAGAATATCCCGGATTCCGTGGCACAAGTACCTTATGATCCATTTCATCAACAATGAGTCGCAGTGTTGATTTAACAATACCATAATCAATCAGGATCCCGTCAACGGGATCACCTTCCAGTTCCAGGCCAACGGAATAGTCATGGCCGTGCAGCCTCGAGCACTTTTCGATGGTAGGTATGAAATGAGCAGCAGAAAAGCTGATTCTGTTCAAATTTCCGTCTATTCGCAGGAACATCTGGTCTATAATTGGCTGATACGTTATAATTTTAATGCAGTCCTCGTGTCTTGAGTGCCTGGCTGAAGACAGGGCCTGAAAATAATGTTCCTGTGCCACATGTATGCTGGGACACTGGAATTTGTCCGATCACACGATTTAAACTAAATACAACTTTGTAATTATAGTGATGGCTCAGTGCATATGGGCGCGTGGCCTAGTCAGGATATGGCAGCAGCCTCCTAAGCTGCAGGTCGGGGGTCCGAATCCCCCCGCGCCCGCTTTCGGCGGTTTCAAGCCATTTTCAAAATATCTGTACATCCTTAAGCAATCTACGTTGTTCAGCAGATTTTTATGTCATTCAGCGGGATTCTGTGCTTCTGCCTTCCTCCGTCATCGGATCAAAAATGAGGAAATGTGGTAAAATAGGCAACTATTGTTCTATTCTAGGGGCTAGCAGAAAAGATCCTTTAATGAAACTGGAAGGAGTTGATTTGCTCTGCCCGAAGCTGAACTCAATGGTGAGGGGATACTCATCCTTGAAACTGAGCTTCAAATCATCGGAAGAAGTCAGTGATTTCACAAGTTTCAGCAGGTATTCCAGTGGATAGGAACTCTTTATGGGGCTCTGGCACTTAATTTCCTTGAGCATGTCCTTGGTAAGCACCATCTCGGATTCCTCGGAATCAGACATAGAACGGGCTTTGAAGTTTTCTGAACTGAGCGATAACCTTATTGAATCGGAAACATCCTCAGCAGCCTTCAATCCTTTTTCCAGTTCAGTTTTTGCCAGTACAACATAAAATTCAGAATTAATCTGAGGAACCCGGGGTGTAGTCACGGTACTGTTGTCGAGCAGGGAAATGCTTTTCACGATTGTATTTATCTCGAACTTCAGTTTCTCCTTTTCCTTGACCAGGGTCACGTGATCGGTCGAACTTGCGAGCCTGATAACTGATTTCAACCTCTCAACATCGAGTGAAATTTCCTCTTCCCCTTCTGTCTGGAACTCTATGAAAACTTCCTTCGGGATGTCAATGCTCATCATCGCAACATGGGCGGGATCGACGGCCTTCACAGATACTCCATTGGCATCAATCTTGAACTTGGCCTCGGTGACAACGGTGTTCAACAGGTCAGCAATTTCTTTGAGATTCTTTACGGAAATAGTAAGTCGCAGCATACGTTACACCAAACAATTCTACTTTAGCCTAAGATAATTGGTTGGATCATAATTAAGGCTTTTCTTGTTTTTTAGGTAAGATTGAAATAAAAATGCCATCTAAGATCGACTCCCAAGATAATACAGCGATGTATATACAACCCAGAGAGAGAGCAGCACCGCTTCTATCATTTCGTAAACGCCCAGCCCCAGTCCAGTGTTAAAAACATTGAAATCCTGGAGAATGCCTACCAATATTGTCAGGAGACCGACTACAGCGCAGAAGAAACTCAAAGATCTGGAATAACCTTTCCCTGAAGTTATCGATGATGCGAATAGTATAATGCTGAGAGGGAACAGGATGAAGTATATCAGGGCAAAGAGCAAGTGTTCAAGATGGTGTGTCTCGTTGAAAACACCAACCAGCCCAAGTGAAATGCCGGAAATGGCCAGCAATACCGCAACATGCTTCTTGGCTGCACCGATTCGGTATAATGCCACGACGAATATCAGATTCATTATTGCTTCAAAAATCAATCCGCCATTGAACAGGTAAGAATATGGATGAACACCAAGATCACTGAGGGCGTTACTATACCAGGAATACCATGGAGATAAACCAATATCGGCGAAGATAAGGGCAAGGGAGGCTATCGGCCCGATCACGCCAAAGATCAGGAACTTTCTATACTCATTTACTGTAGAATTAGATTCCATATCGAATCATAACTACCTGGGATGTATAAATATTACATTTGTGAAACGGCACATATTTCGGAGAAAGATGACGTTTTTCGTATCTATGATACTCGGAAACATGCTACAAAATAACGTGGAAACTTAAATTATGACCCAATAATCACTGTCAGTCTTCTTAGAAGACACAAGGTGAAAAAATGCCAGAAGATTTGGACCCGTTTGACATAGCTCTTCAGCAGCTGAGAAAAGCCGCTGACGTTATGAAACTGGATAAGCAAGCAGTCGAATTGTTGAGCTCACCAAAAGCGATTTTACAGGTATCAATCCCTGTGAAGATGGACAACGGTGAGACAAAGGTATTCACTGGTTTCAGGGTACGATATAACAATGCTCGTGGCCCAGCCAAAGGTGGAATCAGATTCCATCCGGATGAGACGCTTTCTACGGTGAAAGCACTCTCTGCGTGGATGACATGGAAAACCGCAATAACAAACCTGCCTCTCGGAGGCTCTAAAGGTGGCATTATCTGTGATCCAAAGAAACTCAGTCTTGGTGAACTGGAGAGACTTAGCAGAGGATATATCCGGGCGGTTGCTGATTTCATAGGACCGGAAATCGATATCCCGGCTCCGGATGTATACACCACTCCCCAAATTATGGCATGGATGATGGATGAATATGAGACTATTGTAAGGCACTCCGCGCCAGGCGTTATCACAGGCAAGCCAGTAGAACTCTGGGGATCGCTGGGAAGGGGCGATGCTACGGCTAGAGGTGGAATGTATGTTCTAAGGGAAGCCGCCAGAACAATCAATATGGACCTCTCGAAGGCCAAGGTTGCAATCCAGGGATTCGGCAATGCAGGCCAGTTTGCGGTGAAACTTGTTTCTGAAATATTTAAATCCAAGGTGGTGGCTGTTTCCGATACAAAAGGTGGAATTTACGCAGAATCAGGCATAGACTACGAAAAGCTCCTTGCACACAAGCAAAAAACCGGGTCCGTGCAAAATTATCCCGGCTCAAAAAACATCACTAATGAAGAACTCCTTGAACTCGGCGTGGACGTCCTGATACCCGCAGCAATAGAGAACCAATTGAGGGGAGACAATGCGAACAAGATCAAGGCAAAACTGATACTAGAGCTTGCCAACGGCCCCACCACGCCTGAAGCAGACGAAATATTCTTCAAGAAGAATATCCTGTTGCTCCCGGATTTCCTCTCCAACTCAGGAGGTGTGACAGTTTCTTACTTTGAGTGGGTTCAGAACAGTGAAGGGTACTACTGGACAGAGGAAGAAGTACACGAGAAACTGGACAGGAAAATGACGGAAGCCACGCATTCTGTTCTGGATGCTGCCAAGAAATACAAGGTCGATCCAAGAACCGCTGCGTACACGGTATCTGTCAAGAGAGTATTGGATGCGATGAAGTTGAGGGGTTGGCTGTAAACCTACCTCTCTTAAAATTTTTTATCCAACTTAGGATTACTGGAACCAAGCGGGTGTAGTGTAGGGGTTATCACTGGAGCTTCCCAAGCTCTAGACCCGGGTTCAAATCCCGGCACCCGCATACGCATTGAAATTCAGTTCACTGCATTCTAACCGTAATTTCCGCACTTGCTTTTCCCTGTTAACGGAAGAATCCAGAGGGCGTGAAAAATAGCTATCTCATGA
>JAMDDH010000023.1 GCA_023488885.1 Thermoplasmatota archaeon
TTCCAACATTAACCGTTGCTGTAACATGGTTATTCTTATCGATAACTGATACGTTGTTGTCAGCGTAATTCGCCACATAGATATAGTTGTTGGCAGGATCATATGTTATCGCGTCAGGTTCACCGCCAACCTGTACTGTCGCGACAACTTTATCCGTTGCAGGATTTAAGACAGACACGTTATTGGAGTTCCAGTTAGCGACATAGATAAATGAGTTGTAAGGATCATATGCTACTGCATCAGGGTAAACTCCAACGTTTATTGTCGCTATAACTTCGTTCGTCGTAGAATCCACGACTGAGACATTATTAGAGTTGTAATTTGTGACAAACATATTCTTTGTTCCTGGATCATATGCCACTCCTGATGGTTCCCCTCCAGAACCTGTATTTACAAGGTTTCCGGGAACAAGGGTATTATTGAAGAGAATAAGGGTGTTGTTAACCATGTAATTTGTGCTGCTACTGACTATACTGGAACCAAGAACAAGTGAATTTTTTGAAGTAACGTCGGAAGATTGAATTGTTATATCGGAACCACTGCCGTAAGTATCCAGAATCAATGGCGTGTACGACACCATGACCATTATGATCAAGGCGAGAGCAGCTGCTCCCCTGTGATTTCTGTTTGACATACTAAATTCATGGATTCTGCGACTTGCGGTGCTCGACACAAGACCTTTTCCCATAAGCGGTCAGATGTTCAGTCATTCTATAAAGCTTTGGTGTATAAAATATCCTGAACTATCATCTTTTTCCCTGATAATAGATGGATGTTCTTCCTTAAAATTTCATGGGATTTTCGAACATTTCCCATTAATCCGAAGAAGTGCACGGTTTTCCTTGACGATGTTTTCACACCCTTCACGCCCCTCTTCATTTCGTGGAGAGAATGCGTTCAATATCGGTGGATGGGGGAAATTGTGTTGAATGAATCTCTGAAATTACTGCACACATCTCTCCCGTTCCTCACGTACGTGTTTTCAAACTCCCTGAAGAATATCCCGTACGCTCATGCCAGGATGTTTCCAAGTGAGATTGCGGAGCATTGAGGAATCAACTTATCTTTGACAATGTTGACTTTGGCCAACTGGAAAAATTAGAGAAGGATGCTACAATAGAACCAAGAAATCTTAATATAGTCCACATTCGCATAAGTCATAGAAATTGGGAATGCCTTCTATTACCGGCCTGAAACCCAGTCGTTCCAAGAAGGTAATCAATCGAACTTTGTACCGCAATTGCCACAGAATTTTATGGTGGAATCAGATTGTTGACCGCATTTTGCACAAATCTTCACCGTTGGTTGAAACCGGGTTCCGCAATTTCCACAAAATTTGCTGCCCACAGGGTTTGAACTACCGCAGGCACTGCAGATCACTATCTTGTAATTCGCAGATGGTTCCGATTGCTGTGACTTCCCCGGTGGAGACGCCGTAATAGGTCCGGCTTCTGGGAGTCCAGTCTTCTGCATTTTCTTCATGATATCCAACTGACTCGCCGCCATAGATTCGACCATTTGTCTCATCTGATTTGCCCTTTCTGGGTCACCAATCCGGTTCCTGCTGTACGCTGACATAGCCGCCGCACCTGCTTCTCCAACGTAACTGAAGCTTATCTTTATGATTTCCATTCCAGCATTTGCCAATTCAGAAGAGAGAGCTTTTTCCAGAATAGTGTGATCTGAAGTAAGTTCGTCCAACTCGTGTGAAATCATCACTCTTTCCAATGTTACCGAAGAGTATTTTTGGAGTGTGTTCAAGACTCCTTGAGTAGAATAATTGCCACCGGAAACAATCTTTTCTGCAAAAGCAGAAGCTCTGGAAACTCTTGTCCTGACAGTCCCTGTCACCATTACTCTTCTTAATGTTTTCGACTTTCCCATCATCCTCAATTCTATATCGAACTCCATTGAGGTTGAAATAAACAAGGGAAACCCATCAAGAACCGCAAAAGGGAATCCGGGAAGGGTCTTCCTTGACTCTCTTGTCAAGAGAGGAAAATTTTCCCGGGAAACAACGAATGTTCCTGGGCCCAATTCCTCGCATGCCTTGTTACCCTTAGTACTCATAAGGACACAGCGCTGATCATTATGAACTGTAATCTTTAGCCCTGGAAAAACAAGTTCAAGAGAAGGCCTCCAAACCAGATCAGCTGGAAGTTTTGACCACGATACTGAGGGTATACTCCTAACCAATGCCGCAGCTACCTCCGAAACATTGCCATAGGTCTGATCAGGAAGTCCAGCCTCAAGGGGACTTGAGTTCCCTTCGAAATCCTTTGCATATTGAAGGATCTTGACTTTGGATGCAGGAAAAAATCCGCTATCAGAATATAATTCAGACAATACGTCCCTTATTCCACTCCCTGATGATTCAAATTTGATACCATCCCACCAGGGCAAAGCGGGACAACCACAAGTTGAACACTTGGTGTTTCCGAGAATTTCACTCTGGCAAGGTTGTTGACTCTGCCTCTCCCCGGAATCCCCACATATGCATCCCTCGTTGTCACAGTAGTTACACATTCAATTTCACCTATCCAGTAAACTCGGCTGCATAATCACTCCATTCAGGGTTGCGAGGTTGGAGCAACCGAATTGGGATTACTCAAACTTATTTCCACACTCTCCACAAAATTTTGTCCCAACCTGGGTTTGTGCCCCACATTTCTGGCATTTCAACAGCCCAACGGTAGCTCCACAGTTGTTACAAAATTTCCCTTCTCCTGCAGGCTTACCGCATTGTGGACAAATGGTCTGTTTTGATTCTATATTTCCCGTGAATACCTGCGTCTGTGATGCCTTATCCTTTATATCCTGAACCATTTTCTGTGCCTTTGCCGCTGCCACTTCGGCGGCTGCACGAGGAGCATCTTCCACACAAAGTCCATTCTGCTCATTCCAGTCGGTCTCGCAAACCCATTTCCTGCATTTTGGACAGCGTTGGAAATGGCCCATAGCTTCATTTTGCCCCACTTGAAATGCCGCTTCGTGTTCTTTGTGCCATTCTGGTGACATTCCCTGGAATTTCTGTGCCAGAGCATTTGCACCAGCAGATCCGCCCCATCCTAGGTTTGAGGAGGGCAGAACAGTATTCCCAGCGACATATATTGCCGTGCCTAGACCTCTCAACAGGCCCGCCTTTTTATGAGTTCGGGAAGCAACAAAATTAGTCTTAAATCCATCCCGACAGACATCACAATAGAAAGTGAATTGGAAGCCCGCATCCGTGCTATTGTCGTCAAAATTCCTTGTTATAGGTTGTAGAGTCATAATATTATCCGCCAATTATAATACTTTCCCACAATATATACATTTGTCTGAAACTGGAGCCTGCTCTTTGTGACATTTTCTGCACCTGACCTGTACTCTTGCATCACAGTTATCACAATAATCCCCAAAGAAAGTCTCCTTTCCACACATAGGACAGACTATTCTTAACGCCTGACCGCAACTGCCACACTTTATCCAGTCTTTATGGACAGGGCTCTTGCACTTCGGGCACATCAGAGGCCCAAGGGGGTTTATCTTTCCACAAAATGGGCATGTGTTGGATTCGGCAGCAATCAGCTTATCGCAGTAACGACAAGGGTGTTTATATCCTATCATATTTGAGTACTCCGTTCCAAGCATATTCACATCACAACAATTAAATCTTTTTACATTTATCCTAAGGCGTGATAGTATCCCGAATTTTTTGAAATAGAGACTTGAAAAATTATAATTTTATTTATGGCATTTAATCCTCAATCAATTATATCGATTCACGCTGAATTATCCAAATAATGATCAGAGCCAGCATCGAACAGGTCACATTCCTAATGCCCATTTATAGAAGGGTACTATCTTGATTCTATCATCACCAGTCTGGATTTTCTGCTCCTCAAGAGTTATTATTGTACTACTATTGAGATTTAAACGATCCATGATATATTTCAGCGGTTTCACCTCCCTGTCCAGGTTCTGAATATTAAGATCTACGCAAACCTGAATAATCTCGCTTATCTTGAGGTCTCTTACCAAAACAAAGTCTATCTCTATGTTATCTTCATAATAAAATATCTGAATTGATTCACTTTCCTTCCTTCTGAGAAGCTCGATATAAACCGCATTTTCAAGTAATTTTCCAAAGTCGTCTGAAGTTTTATAAAGTTTAGAAAAGCCGGTATCCATCAGATATAATTTTTTTCGGGACTGGTGTGTTTTCTTGAAGCTTTTCGAATACTTAAAATTCATAGAAATAAAAAATACACTTTCTGCATAATTTATGTAATCGTTCACTGTCTTCTTACTTACCTCAAGGCTGAGTGATTTTAAGTAGGAATATAATCTTGAGGCACTCATGTTGCTTGAATATGAGTTTAGCGTATACCCCAAAACCATCTTTAACATATTTGTATTCGATATTCGATAGCGCTCAACTATATCATGGAATACAATGGCATCATAATATGTGGAAAGTATTTTTCTTTTCATATCTTTGCTTTCTAAGACGGCAATTTCCGGAAATCCACCATATTCCAGATATTCAATGAGTTCCTTTTTTATAATGCCTAAATTTGAATACAGAAACTGTGTATTCAATGGAACAGAACGTGCCTTAAGAAATTCTTTGAAAGAAAGAGGATACATAATATAAGTAAGATTTCTTCCAGCCAAAGCGCTGGATATCTCATAGCTCAGCAGTTTGGATGAAGATCCTGTCAGAAATATCCTAAAGTTGTATGAGTCATATAGTCTTCGTACAAGTCTATCCCATCCTGACACATTCTGTATCTCGTCCATGAAGAGAAAGATTGGGTATTGCTTATCAGGTTCAGATAAGGATGTGTAAATATCCAGAAGTTGATCAAAATCATTCGCTCCAAAACCAATAAATCTCTCATCCTCGAAATTCACGTAGAGAATGTTGGCTCTGGGCACACCTTTACGTTGGACTTCCTTAATCAGATTGAATATCTCAAAAGTTTTGCCAGACCTTCTAATTCCGGAAATAATTATAACCTTGTTTATTGAAGTATCAATTTCAATGTCCCGTGGTATTGCGTTCGGAAATTGCATAGCCATATATTCCGCAATTGCTCTTTTTACACCTTCAATGTTAATCATTTGTTTCCATATGGAAACAATATTTAATAGTTTATGTATCTGCATTGAAACATTAATTAAACCGAACAATGTTCGTGTTGCGAATGCAAATACCTATTCATTAAGAATGAACATAACGATACATGTTGCTTAGAGATGCCTTGAAAGAAGTGATAGCTTCACAGAAAGAAGTTCTGGAAAAATTCCCCAAGGAACTTACCGGATGCCGGGAGAAACATACGGTGTCCAAGTGATCTGATTCTGCAAAATTTATATCATTTTTTAATCGGCTAATAAGTGCATTCATCTGGCCTCCTTTTAACATGTCTGAAGCCAGATGCACCTCTTCCACCTTCGCCATTGAAGACCTCATTGGCATCAGAACGAGGACAACCGTCGGGAAAGGTAACGGGCGTATCAACAATTCTTGGGGTTTTACTTCTTATGGGTAGTTTCTTTTTGAAGTTTTTTCGAAAGAAAATGACAATCGATAGGATTATATTCCACAGGATTATAATATACAGGATTATGTTCCTAAATAGAGAAAATGAGTTGAATTTCCTTAATTCTTCCTTTCAAGAAAATAAGAAAAAATTGCTGATAATTTACGGAAGAAGAAGGATAGGGAAAACTGAGTTGATAAAACAATTTATCAATAAAGTGGGGGGAGTTTATCATATGGTTGATACCCTTTCCCTTAGTAATTTTCTTAATGGATTCGCTGAACAGGCACATAATTCTGGATTTATGGATCTCGTTCCCAAGCTTCAAACGCTGGATGACTTTTTCGGCTTAATTCAGCACATTGCAAGAACAAGGAAAGTAATAGTTGCTTTAGACGAATTTCAAAGATTAACAGACATTGACAGTGAATTCATAATGGGGCTCCAGGGTTGGTGGGACAGTATTTCGGAAGGAGTACCTATAACGCTGATACTCCTAGGCTCGTCAGTAGGGTTAATCGAAAAAATGGCTTTATCCCATGATTCTCCCATATACGGTAGGAGATCCGGACAAATTCACCTTAGGCCCCTGACATATTTCGAAGCATTACCATTTTTTTCTGACAGAGAGGTTCGGGATAAAGTTTCTCTTTACTCGGTGTTTGGGGGAACTCCTTCATATCTCATGGTAATTGACAGTGGAAAGACCGTACTTGAGAACATAGAAACGCAGATCCTTTCGAAAAATTCAAGGCTGTATGAGGAACCCAAATTCCTTCTGGCGGAGGAGACAAGAGAACCTTTGCGCTATATGGATATTCTTTCGGCAATAGCCCAGGGATCAACTACATATTCTTCAATTGGTAATCGTGTTGGAATCTCATCCAGCGATCTGAACAAGTACCTCGTCAATCTTTCAGAAGGAATGGATCTTGTTGCGAAGCAATATCCAGTTGGCAGGGAACGGAAAAGGGGAGAAGGGAGATACTATCTGTCCGATAATTTTCTTAGTTTCTGGTATATGTTTGTCAGGCCCTACAGGGACGCTCTTGAGATTGGTGGCCCAGAACCTGTATCCCGTATTGTAAAGAAGGAACTTGACAGGTACGTATCCAGAAAGTTTGAGGACATTACACTTCAGCATATGCTTCTTAAATTTGGCAAAGACCATAGCTTCACCCAAATAGGTAGATGGTGGTATAAAGAACTTGAGATTGATGGTGTAGCCATTGATGAATCCGATAATACTGTATATTTCATGGAAGCAAAGTGGACTGAAAAGCCTCTGGGTAGAGAGGTACTCAACGATCTGATAAGAAAGAGTTCTGAATTCCGATGGGCGAACGAAATCAGGCAGGAGAGATTCATTATCTACTCAAAGTCAGGCTTCTCCTTTTCAGATGAATCGGTGACACTGATTAGTCTGAATGAACTGTAAGAGGAGACTGTAAAGAACATGGAAAGAAAGAGGTATTGCTACAATTATCGGAGATATAACTGACGGATATTAGCGATAAGACAATAATGTATGAAATTCTCAAGAAAGTTGGGGAATTTACGGAAATACTGGATCTAAAACCAGTTCCTTAAACGAATTCTTAGTTAAGGATTTACGATCTTCCAGCCAGCCTATTATGTCAATTACCACTTTGATCATTTGATCCTCCATGACGCAATTAAGCGGCTTCAGCTGCCGGTAGGTGTTTCATAGTTTGATATATGAAATAAATGCTCGTTTCCGGCAAGCTTGTTAATGAATTTCTGATCTGCGGTATACAGGCGTGCTCCTATCTTTATTGCGAGAGACAGATATGCAGCATCATATATTGTAGTTCCTGAATCCAATGCAATGTTTATTGTAGATTCGGCTAGTCCGTTGATCAGTGGATACAGCCTGATCTGAAATTTTGATATGGCCTGGCTGATTTGGATGAGATCTCCCCTACCGATTGCAGAATCATACCGCAAGGCGTTGATTACTTCATAAGGCATCAGCTGAACTGAGCAGACCATTATTGTCCCTTTCGCGTAGTCATCAAGTATTTTTAAAGCCTTGTTGGTATATTCTTCGTCCACAAACCATTTCACAACAACAGAGGCGTCAAGAACTATGTTATTTGGTTTCTCCATTTTCTTATTTCCTCTGTTGAATTCCACCCTTTGTTGGATTTCCGTACCGTAGATGCTATAACCATGCCCTCCTGTATTGCGCTCTTGTCGATTATCTGCTCCTTGGCCTCTTCTTCCTGTATCTTTTTAATGACTGTTTCCCTTATGACGTCACTCCAGTTAATATAAGATAATTTTTTCATTTTTTCTTTTGTGACCCTGTCAATCCTGGCGGTTATGATCTCCATGAAATGTAATACCAGATCGTAATATAAATATTACGAGATACACAGTGAATTAAAGAAATATGAATCTCGCTTTCATTATTGTTTGAAATAATATCCAAAACGCTGCCATGCAGAGATGAAAAAATTTTGGTGCGAGTTTAGCTGTTTACCGTTCTCAAAACATTGTGCAATGTTATGCACCTGTCCTGTTCGTAGCGTAGGCAGTCTCAGTCGAACCTGCTTCAGGGATTTCAGGTTAATCTCTGATGTACAGGTATTCATCCTTCATGGACTGCCA